>NZ_CP172574.1:300000-449257 GCF_045999815.1 Butyrivibrio sp. NATIVEDY162 | reverse complement strand
CTAGTGTAGTTGTTTTTATATTTCTCGACTATATTGCTTAGCTATGATTTGTAATCTACAAGGCGGAAGAAGGAGTCGATGGGCGTCCATCGACGACTGATGACAACGCAGTAGATTCAAATTATAGCAAGCATATGGTCGAGTTAATATAAAACAGCTACACTAGAGGGTGGACAATAAAATCTTTTATAGGAGAGATTGGATTATGGAAAAAGTAGTATATAACGTCTTGGCGATGATTCTTTTGATATCACTAACTGGCTGTAGAGATTTAGAAACTGAGCTTGCACCGGTATCAACGCAAGAAGTGACGGTTAAAACGCAAGAAGTAGTTGAGGAAGTACCGGAAGAAACATGGGAATCGCCTATTGATGGACTTTCAGATGATTTCATATTTGGAATGGATGCATCTTCAGTACTGACCGAAGAAAAAAGTGGTGTTAAGTACTATGGTTTTGACGGCAAAGAGCAGGATATATTCAAAACCTATGCTGATTCAGGGATTAACTATATCCGATTAAGAGTCTGGAACGATCCTTATGATGAAAATGGGAATGGGTATGGTGGCGGTAATAATGACCTTCCAACAGCTGTTGAGCTTGGGAAAAGAGCTACTGCCAATGGGATGAAAGTAATGATAGATTTTCATTACTCCGATTTCTGGGCAGATCCTAAGAGACAGCACGCTCCCAAAGCCTGGGAGGGCATGAACGTGGAAGAAAAAGCGGATGCCCTCTATGAATTCACTAAAGACAGCCTCTCACAGCTTCTTGATTCCGGCGTAGATGTAGGGATGGTACAGGTTGGTAATGAGATTAACTACGGAATGTCAGGAGAGCGGCAGTTTGAAAAGGTTCTTGAACTTTTAAAAGCGGGAAGTATGGCAGTACGTGAAGTATCAGAATCTTACGGAAAAGAGATTGCTGTAGTTGTCCACTATACCAGGATTGAAGACAAAGCAGATGTACTTACACTGGTTGACAGGCTGGTGCGGGGTGAACTTGACTTTGACATGATTGGTATGAGCTATTATCCCTTTTGGGATGGCAGCTTTGAAAACATGAGTCGTGTCCTTGAGCTTATTAGTGAAAAGTATGGAAAAAAAGCTTTCATAGCAGAGACGTCCTATTGCTATACCACTTCAGATGGCGATGGATCAGCAAACAGTTTTACTGTTAATGATTTGGTAAAGGGTTATCCCGCATCAGCCATGGGACAAGCCACAATGATACATGACATTTGTAAGAATGTGAGTGAGGTAGGGGGCATAGGTGTTTTCTACTGGGAAGGCGCGTGGATTCCTGTAGGTCCTGCTGATGCAGATAACTCCGCTATCTGGGAGAAATATGGAAGTGGATGGGCCAGTAGCTACGCTTCAGATTATGATCCGGAGGATGCGGGTCTTTACTATGGCGGAAGCTCTTGGGATAATCAGGCGCTTTTTGATTTCGAAGGACACCCATTGGATTCTCTGAATATTTTTAAATATATGCGAAATGGTAGAAATTACTAAGGGAGAATTATCTTCCAACATAAGGCTATGAATAGAGAAAAGATAGGATTTATGGCATGTCTAAAAGCTATTGGCGAGGAATATGCACTTGCCAATAAGGATAATATGATATTCAGCTGTAGTGATACGGAACAGGGATTGTTTTGTTTTCTTGGCATATCTGAAAACGCATACGAGAGTGATTCATTATGCTTAAGCAAGAACATTGATGATTGGGATTATTATGCTTCATGTTATGTGTTGGAAAATGATGAAGTGGTCATGGATAAGTGCAAACTTCCAACGTTGGTTTGAAGTATAATTTGGAATGATGATGTAAACGCGGCTTCTCAGCTTGGATGATATTGTAACTATGTCACAGTGATGGAGTTTAATGAAAAAGCACTCTCACTTACAACAGAGTGAGAAATCAAGAAATATAATATCAGTGATTTTTAGGTCGTTATCCGTGTAGATGACGACCATATTTTTATTGTGTGATAGGCTTGTTTATGCAGATGATACGAATCGTGTCATACATGTCACCAAGCGTTTCTTTAGTTTTTTCATGATTCTTGTTACGGTTCATATAGCCTCGCGAACAAAACAGAAAGGATTATGAGAAATGAAAAGAAAAGGATTTAAGAGTTTATTATTTGGAGCATTGTATTTAATTGTATTTGTAGTCTGGACATTACTGATCCAAATCGTTGATGTTCAGCCTGTCGGGCAAAATGGGACAGACATAGGTTTTGCCACGATCAACTGCTATTTTCACAAATTGACCGGGGTTCATATGGTCATATACACCATAACTGACTGGTTGGGACTTGTGCCTATATTCATATGTCTGATATTTGCAGGTATCGGTCTTACCCAGTTGATACAAAGGAAGAGCCTGTTTAGAGTCGATTACGACATAATAGTACTTGGGATATACTATATTATAGTGATATTTGGATATCTGATATTTGAAATGATCCCAATCAATTACAGACCGGTCCTGATAGATGGATTTATGGAGGCATCTTATCCATCGTCTACAACACTCTTGGTATTAAGCGTCATGCCTACTCTCTGGTTTCAGGCAAAAAGAAGGATGAAGAATGAAGTCGTACTGAAATATGTATGCGTCCTTTCGGCGTTGTTCTCCATTTTTATGTTTGTAGGAAGAACCGTAGCTGGAGTTCATTGGCTGACAGATATCATGGGATCAATTCTCCTTAGTACGGGATTATTTCTTTTATACAGGGCTGTTGTTCTTATCATTGATGACAAAGCAAAAGCCTGAAAGGGGGTAAAATGGAGTTTGGCGAAAAACTGCAGGAACTTAGAAAGAATAAAGATATGACTCAGGAAGAGCTGGCAGAGGCTTTATATGTTTCAAGGACTGCAATTTCCAAGTGGGAGTCAGGTCGTGGGTACCCGAGCATAGATTCGTTAAAAGAGATATCGAGATTCTTTTCAGTATCTATAGACGAACTTTTGTCGGCAGAAAAGATGGTATCGATTGCCGAAAAAGAGAATAGGGACAATATCAGATATATTTGCGATATGCTTCTTGGAATCATAGATGTGCTTGCGATGATAATGATTGTCCTGCCCATATATTCCAATAGGATTGATGGTGTTTATTATGCGGTGAGTCTTCCTGATTATGTTCAGGCAGGAAGACTGAAGTGTATGCTCTACTGGGCTGTTTTTATTTTGTTGGTAATCATCGGAGCAGTTAAGATTCTTTTGACAAGACTGAGGCAGGAAAGGGGAAGCAGGATCATTACAGCCATATCAGTGATAGTGGGAATTACCGCAGTACTTCTTCTCGCAATGGGCAGGGAAGCCTATGGAGTTTCAATGCTGTTTCTGATGATTGTGGCAAAGGGAATTGTGATCTACAAAATGAGATAAATCATGTGTTTCAGGAGGGATTATGTCAAAGCATTTAGTAAGGAATACAGTTTTAGCAACAGTTACGGTTCTTTTGTTCTACTTTGCCCAGGGGGCTGCGGTGGTCATGGGACAGCTTGAGGGCCTTAAGGCTATTACAGCACAGGCAGCTATAATATGGAGCTGCGCATTAGTAGCAATTGCTTTTTTTCTTGTCAAGGATCACAGTCTTAGAGGACTGGGGTTTCAGAAGCCCGTGAGCGGTATGGCTACAAGGTTTTTGTATTACGTTCCACTTATAATTGTGGCCCTGGCTGCTTTTGCCGGTGGAATCATGTCTGATGACAGCGGACTGTTTATTCCTAATCTTATATTTACACTGGGGATAGGACTGACAGAGGAACTATACTTCAGGGGCATCATTTGCAATATGTGGAAAGAAAAGGAGACAAAGGCCATCATTATTTCATCAGTTCTTTTTGGAATGAGTCATCTGCTGAATGTAATGGGTGGGGCTGGACTTGCAGAAACACTTTTGCAGATGGCGTTTGCATTTACCTACGGAGTTGTAATGGCTTTTGTGATCCTCAGGACAAAGAGTATCTGGCCATGCGTTTTGCTACATGCATTTCATGATTTCTGCGGTTTCATCACGAATGAAGGTGATATGAAACTGAACATAATAGTTGGAACTATCCAGTTTGCAGTGCTTTTGGCGTATTGCATATATCTGGTTAGGTTAATCACTTGGCGAGGTACTGACGAGCCTAGTGAGTAAGCTAGTTCTGACGAACGTAGTTCGGGCAGAACTTCATTATAAAGGAGAATGAAAACAATGAGTAATTATATAATTCGCTTAGAAGAACAGAAAGATTATAGAGATGTTGAAAATCTTGTAAGAGAGTCATTTTGGAACGTGTATCGTCCCGGATGCAGTGAGCACTATGTGATTCATGTGCTGAGGGACGATCCGGCATTTGTTCCGGAGCTTGATTTTGTCATGCACCTAAGCGTGCAGGAGAATGATCCGGTGGATCATTCTGTCGCAGAACAGGACGGAATGCTTATCGGTCAGAACATGTTTATGAAAACTGTTATTGAAGCTGATGATGGCAGGGAGATCCCGGTACTTACCATGGGTCCAATAGGAATCACGCCGGAGCTTAAGCGCAAGGGTTATGGTAAGAAGCTGCTTGATTACTGCCTTGAGAAAGCAACAGAAATGGGATTCGGAGCAGTTCTTTTTGAAGGAAATATCGGATTCTACAGCCACTGCGGATTCGATTATGCAAGCAAGTTTGGAATTCGTTATCATGATCTGCCTGAAGACGCAGATTCATCATTTTTTCTGTGTAGAGAATTGATCCCGGGATACCTTGATGACGTAACCGGAGTATATCAGACCCCTCAGGGCTACTATGTTAAAGATGAGGATGTAGAAGAATTCGATAAACAGTTCCCACCCAAGGAAAAGAAAAAACTCCCGGGGCAGTTGTTTGACTGATGACAGAGATCAGATGGACCCTAATTATATAAGACAGGTAAAAGCAATGTGTGAACTCCTATATCCTGCAAAGACCAATATTGATTATTTCCCGACGAATTTTGTTGTTCATGATGGAGAGCTTTTCTATATTGATTATGAGTGCAATGATTATATGGAAGAGTGGAACTTCGAGAACTGGGGAATAAAATACTGGTCAAAAACTCCGGAGTTTTTGGAATACTATAAGGAGCATATGTAGATTGTAAGGCGATTATTACCCGGGTATAATTGTGAGAGACATATTTACTAATAACCAAAAAGAAGTGGGTTGATATGAAGGATTACAGAGAGCTTGCATGGCAAATGGAACGGATAATCCATAAATATACACAGTTACGATACTGTTTGGAATAGAAACCTATGAGGCATATTTGAAATGGTGCAACAAAGCAAGAAAGGTTCTGGCATGAAAAGGATTATAATTTATTTCTCATTAGAAGGTAACACATTGTATATAGCAGATGAACTGGCAAAGGTACTTCCAGCAGATAAATTAAAACTTGTTCCAAAGAAAGCGTATTCGACCAGTGGATTCTCAAAGTTTTTCTGGGGTGGGAAGAGTGCTGTTATGGCAGAAAAGCCCGAGCTTGAGGCATACGATCTGGACGTGTCAGCTTATGATGAGATTATTTTTGGATTTCCTGTTTGGGCAGGAACGTTCACGCCTCCGCTTCGGACGTTTATTTTGGAGAATAAAGAGAACTTGAAAAATAAGACTATAGCTGCATTTGCCTGCCAAAGCGGTTCCGGGGCAGAGAGAGCTTTTTCTAAGCTAAAGGACTGCATTGGAATCACCAGCTTTGCCGCGACTGCGATTTTCATTGATCCGAAAGATAAACCTTCAGAAGATAATACGCATAGACTCAGCGAGTTTTGTCAGATGCTATAGCAGAATTTTAAGTAGTGTAAAACAGACCTATATCCGTGTAAAGGTAGGTCTGTTTTTGGTTTTAAGATAATATGAAATCAGGAGAAATAAAGAGGAGAATGATGATAAAAACAGAAAGAATAAAGATATATCCCGCTAGTAGGGAGCAGATAGAAAGAATAATCCAGGCGGAAAAGGATGATGAGCTTAAGAAGGCATATGGTGAAATGCTGGAGGGGTGCCTTACGCATCCGGATCAGTGGGACTGGTATGCCATGTGGATGATTGAAAAGACAGATGGAACACATATCGGAGATCTGTGTTTCAAGGGGCTTGAGGAGAAAAATCCTGAAATCGGATACGGAATTTTAGATGAGTTTCAGGGACATGGCTATGCAACAGAGGCTGTGAGCCTGGCAATAAAATGGGCATTTAAACATCCGGAAATAGTGGCTGTTGAGTCAGAGACAGATCCTGACAATGCGGCGTCTCAAAGGGGGCTGATGAAATGTGGATTTGAAGTGAGTGGAGAGATCGGAGAAGAGGGTCCCAGGTTTATTGTGTATAAGGAGTAGGAATAATGTATTTCAAGAAATATGCAGATAATGATTATGAGGCAGTATGTGATTTCCTTATAGAACTAAATGATCGAGATACAAGCCATATTAATTGGAACTGGGCGAGATTTGAGTGGATGTATGAGCATCCGGAATTCAATAAGGAATTGATTGAGTCCATTGGGCTTTGGCTTGATGATGGTAACGTTGTTGGTGCAGCAATCTATGATATGTATTTCGGTGAGGGATTTTGTGGAGTCTTACCTGATTATAAGCAGTTATATCCTGAAATATTAGATTATGCCTGCACTAATCTCATGGATGATTCTGGATTTTCCCTTGCAGTCTGCGATGACAACACAGATGAAATAGATTTGGTCTTAAACAAGGGCTTTATCAGGAATGAGCAAACAGAAAATATCATGGAGCTGGACCTGGAAAGGGAATTTGGAGCTCCTTTGCCAGAGGGTCTTAAGTTTGTGAACCCGAATCCTGTTAAGGATATTTACGAGCTATCATGGCTTTTTTGGCAAGGGTTTGATCACGGAGAAGATAAACAAAAGTTTGAAAAAGAAGGGATCGCTACCCCAAGGGCGCGTAGGCACTTTAACAGGGACCTCTGTGTGGCTGCATGCAATGAGGAGGGAGAACTCATTTCCATATGCGGTCTATGGTATAACCCCAAGACGGACTACGTGTATGTAGAGCCTGTCTGTACTATCCCAAGCTATAGGGGAAGAGGAGTAGCTAAGGCTGTAATTCATGAAGCGCTGAGTAGGGCAAAGAGGTTAGGTGCTAAGAGAGCTTTTGTAATATCAGACATGGATTTTTATTTCAGACTCGGTTTCAGAAATAAATACCACTACAGTTTTTATCAAAAACAAGGGGATTGAAAAAATGTCCAATAACATAGTATTAGCTACAGACAGTGACAGAGAGCAGTTAATGACTTTATACAAAGAGCAGGTTGGAAGAGAGTTTTGCGCATGGGATGAGGACTATCCTTCTACAGAAACCATAGATTTTGATCTTTCAAGAGATGCTTTGTTTGTCATGAAAGAGAATGATGCAATCATAGCTGCAATTCCCATAGAGATAGATGAAGACGTGGGCAGGCTGGAATGCTGGGATCGAAATCGATTATGTTAATTGAACAATTGAGTGGCAGATTATTAGTATATTTTGATGATCCCTTCTGGGTTGGAGTTTTTGAACGCATAGAAAATGGGAAATTGTCTGTGGCAAAAGTGATTTTTGGAGCAGAGCCCAAGGATTATGAGATTCAGGAATTTATTATCCGAAAATATTATCGGCTGAAGTTTAGTCCTGCTGTAGATACAGTGGTCAAGGAAGGAAAAAGAAATCCTAAGAGATTACAACGTGATGCAAAGAAAATGGTCTTAGAAAAAGGTATTGGCACAAAATCTCAACAGGCGATAAAGCTATTGCAGGAGCAGAATAAACTTGAGCGCAAGGTCAAAAGCCGGGAACAGAAAGAGGCAGAGGAGTTAAGACTTTTTGAACTAAAGCAGCAGAAAAAGAAAGAGAAGCACAAAGGACATTGATGGATAATGTAAGACCAGAAGGAGAGGAAAGAATGAGCGAATTTCGCACAGCTATGTGGTATGAATGAGTTCAAAGGAATGACAAGCATTATTTTGAATGATAACATATCATAGAGGAGGAAGGTCATGATCAACTGCAGTGTTTATGCTCCATGCAAATGAAAACATATTTGTATGGAGGTTAAATATCATGAAAAACAGAATAAAGGAATTAAGAGATTTTTACATAATTTGGAGCACTCAGAGTCTGTCACAGCTTGGAAGTGCAATAACATCGTTTGCACTGACGCTCTGGATGTATGAAAAGACCGGATCAGCACTAAGCACAGCGGCGCTTACAATCTGCACATATGCACCATATGTTATCATGAGCATTTTTGCCGGGGCAATTACAGACAAATTCGATAAAAAGAAGACAATGCTTATATGTGATCTTTTGGCGGCGCTTACTACAGTAATTGTATTTGCCTTGTACAAGACTGACACACTTACTATGTGGCATCTGTATGCAATTAATGCGCTTTCGGGGCTTATGAATACTGTTCAGCAGCCGGCTTCAGAGGTGGCATATACACTTTTGGTTCCCAAGGAGCATTATCAGAAGACCAGCGGCTTTCAGCAGTTGTCGCGTTCACTGATATCAATTGGAAATCCGCTCATCGCTGCAGCACTTTATGGACTGGCAGGGCTGGATGTGGTGATAGCTGTAGATCTTCTGACTTTTGCTATCGCTTTTTTGTCGCTGCTGTTATTTATCAGGCTACCGGAGATTCAAAGTGGAACTGATAAGAACGAAAACGTGATCAAGTTGGCAAAAGAGGGAATCAGGTTCCTTAAGGAAACACCACTTATACTTACTGTAATCCTGTTTATGTCAGGGGTGAATCTCACAGCTTCAGCTTTTGATGCAGTACTTCCGGCACTTGTAATACCTCAAAAAGGCAACAATGTGTATGGGATTGTAACAGCCTGCTCCGGGCTGGCCATGGTAGCAGGAAGTTTCCTTCCGATGATCTTGCCAAAACCTAAGGACAGAGTCAGGGTAATATATCTGACAATGCTTTTCGCTCTTGGAATAGAGAATTTCTTATTGGCATTTTCGAGAAGCCCGGTTTTGTGGTGTGTTGGTCAGATCATTGGATGGGTGTTTGTTCCACTTATGGCTGCAAACCAGAATGTAATAATGCGGAATGTTATACCGATTGAGCTTCAGGGAAGAGTGTATGCTTGCAGAAATACTCTGCAGTTTTTTACCATTCCAATTGGACTATTTCTTGGTGGCTTTTTTGTAGACAAAATCTGCGAACCATTTATGGCTTTGAGAAGCGATAATGCATTCTGGACTTCTCTTTTTGGAAGCGGAAAGGGCTCAGGAGCAGCACTGATGATGTTTATACTTGGAGTAACCGGAACCGTGCTCTGCATAACATCAGGTCAGATTATGAAAAAATACAAATATACTGACTGATTCGAGCTGATATCAAAAAACAATGAAGTGAAAAACAGGCATAAACCCATGTAAGGGCTGTGCCTGTTTTATACTATTTACATTTTCGGAGATGGAATATACAATAATAACCGACAATGTGTCGGTTTGAAATAGCTGAATTTGGTAAGGATATGAGAACTGTAAAAACTGCAGAGGAAAGAAAGAACGAAATACTAGATGTCGCTGAGGAGCTGTTTGCAGAGAAGGGCTATGATAATGCAAGCACAAACGATATTATAGCGAGGATTGGAATTGCCCGTGGAACGCTGTATCATCACTTTGGCTCTAAGGAAGAAATCCTGGATGCAATAGTCGACAGAATGACCAGGGAGGGAATTAGTCAGGCCAGAAGTATTGTAAATGATAAAAGCCTTCCCATCCTTAAGAGGCTGACAGGAGTACTTGGTTCCTTACAAGTAAAGGGAAGCGCCGGAAATGAAGTGATGGAGCAGATGCATAAGCCTCAGAATGCTCTTTTGCACCAAAAGATGCAGGAACGTCTGATAAATGGTGTTGTTCCGCTTATTGCTCAGTTGATAAAGGAAGGGAATGAGAGCGGTATTTTTGACACAAAGTATCCAAACGAAGCTGCCGAGATGATCATGCTCTATGGGAATATTGCATTCGATGATAATGAAAACCTTACGCCAAGGCAGAAGAAGCGTAAGGGAAACGCGTTCATCTACAACACCGAAAAGATGCTCGGGGCAAAGGCAGGGAGCCTTGAGAAGGCACTGATGCGGTTTTTCTGAGCAAAGTAATATCCGTGCATAATTGAACTTAATAAGTGTAATAGGAGATGCAGCGCGACTTTTATTACGGTGCTTTTGCTATCTTTGCATCAGGGCAGAGCATTTAGTGAATACTGGAGCTTTGGAGAATATCCATTTTGGGCATCATTTCTTTTATCAATAACGGCAGGACCTACAGGAGAGGAATCCGGATGGAGAGGGTCTCTTCGCCCATATTTGAACGAAAAGTACAGCTTTTTTAAAGCATCTGTGATCCAGGGAGTTATATGGGCATTCTGGCATACAATACTATGGTTTGTTGATTCAGATTACATGGGGATCCAGATGATTCCATATATCCTATCCAATGTCATCGTAATGACCGGACTTTGTTTTATCATGAACTATTTCATGGAGAAAAACGACAATCTGATTTATGGCATAGTGATCCATTTCTGTTTTAATTTCCTGTACTGTTTTTTGCAGGTTGATATATGGTTCTACGCCGGCTTGTCAGCAGTGTATATTTTGATAATTGCGCTCATATATTTAAAAAAGAAAGCTGAGGTAGGTCATGATGAAAAACAATTTGATTGATAACTCTTATTAGTCTGTTTTTCTTTGACACATGGAAGTAGGAGGTCGCTTTGAGCAAACGAACTATAACTAAAGAGGAACTAAAGTCGGCATTGCAAAAGCTTGGAATTGAAAAAGGAATGACTTTGGAAGTGCATTCTTCACTTAGCAGTTTTGGAGAACTTGAGGGTGGTGCAGAGACAGCCATAGATACATTAAAAGAACTGGTTACTGAAGAGGGCAGTATCTTCATGCCTGCACTCAGATTAAGTAAAGAGTTAGAGCTTTCAGAGGAAGACAAGAAGCTGGGGATTACTGTTAAGATAAAGATATTGGAGGCTGATGCTGAAAAAACGGCGATGGGTGTTGTGGCTGATACTTTCAGAAATCTTCCTGACACTTATACTGGAGCAGATACTATAAGTACATCCGGATGGGGTAAACATGGCAAGGAAGCTCTAAGTGGCGGCTTGGATTATCCGATTCATAATGGCGGGAAAGCTCTTTTACTGGGAGTTGATATTTACAAGCTTACGGCAATGCACTACGTGGAAGGAATAACCCCGGATGATATAAATGATATCTATGCTCCGTCAGAAGATATTTGTAAAATCTATCCGCCGGATAAGTGGATGATAGAAGCCGGACACCCGCCGGTGAAGGCATGGTACAAGATACAGGATATGGCCTATGAAAAAAACCTTATAAAAGAAGCGTTTATCGGTCCTTGTAAGGTGATGTTTTTTGATATATGGTCAGTAGTTTCTTTATATGAAAAAGAATTAAAGCGCGATCCATATGGACTATGGGGATTACGGAGATGATTTTGGAGGAGTACGAAAAATGACGGATACTGCAAGATTTGTTTTGGGAATTATCGGAATAAGCGGCGGAATCCTGTGTGCTATAGCTGATCTGCTTTTGGACATCAAGGGACCGGACAACAGATACGCCAAGCTGCTGTGCTGCGAGTCTTGGATTGGCTTCTTATGGAGTACTTGCGCTTTTTGGCTTGTAAAGCTGTAGGATCAAACTTACACACAGAGCATTGGCAAGAAGGGAAATATCATCATGAAAATAGCTGTAATACAGGCAACTTCACAGATAAATAAGAATGGGCTTCTTTTAGATGCTGTAAAAAAATATGCCAAAGAATCTGAGGTCATCAATTTTGGCTGTACGGATTCAGACAGGGATTCTTACAGCTATATTGAGATATCTGTTCTGATCGGGCTGTTACTTGCAAGTAAAGCAGTGGATTTCGTGGTTACAGGGTGTTCATCAGGACAGGGCATGATGCTTGCCTGCAATAATATGCCCGGTGTCCTGTGTGGTTATGCTCCTACTCCTAAGGACGCATTTCTTTTTGCACAGATCAATAATGGGAATGCAATCTCGCTGCCGCTTGGTGAAGAATATACATGGAGTGGAGAAGATAATCTGTATAAAACGATAGAAAGCTTGTTCTCAGAACCCTTCGGTCAGGGATATCCTAAAAGTGAAAGCAAGCGCAAACAAAAAGACACTGCGCTGCTAAAAGACATGAGGAGGAAGTCACAAGTTGATATTGGAATCCTGCTTGAAAAAATGGATGCAGAAATAATACACAAAGTGCTGAGAAAGAACGATGTGATAGGCTTTATCCTGTCAGAGGGTAAGAATAAGGAACTAAAAGACTTCTTGAGGCAAAAATCCGGTAATTAAGTGTAAAACAGACAGGATTCAGTGTAAAAAAATCTTCTGACAACCCACAAAGAAAAGAAGAATATTTATGCTGCTAAGATCCCTGTGGTATTTCTGTACTCACTTGTCATGTTCCTTGGGTCACTTATTGCATGCAGGCTTGGAAGCTTTGTCTGGGGAGCGGGGACGTATCCTGTACATAGTGTGGGCTCACTTATCAGATTCATAACTTTTGAAGTGATACTTCATACAGTATTTGGGATCGCAATGATGACTCTATATGAGATTACTAGAAATACAATAATTCCCGTCATTATTACTGTCTTCGGAGCAGCAAATCTTCATGGAATGCTCTTTTATGCGCTTGAAGGAAAGCTCGTATCCATGTGGCCGTCCCTTAAAGGCTTTATGGAAAAATATGCTCTTTCAAGTAACTTTATTGTGACGAAGGCTAAAGACCTTGGAAATATCGAAATGTCCTTTTCTTATGTGAATATAATCGTGGTTATTGTAATAGGACTGATTTTCTATTCTGTAATAGGAATGTGCATATTCACGAAAAGAGATACGATATAGGAGGAAGCCAAGATGGAGAAGCAACATGAAATAAACTCATTGGGTGTGGTATTGATTCCAGGGATATGTACCATATGGTTTTGACATATTAGGATGAAAACAGGAGTGGCATGAATAGAAAGAAAGAGATATTAATAGCAATTATTGCTATTATCATGATGATAATAATCGGACAGAGTTATATAATTCATAATCAGGCCAGGTTTGATGGGGACAGGGTTTGCTCAAAGAATCCAAATAGATTTTACCTGAACTTCAATTTGATGAATAAAGATGACTCGGAGACCATGGTACTTAATGAAGGAGAAACGCTGCATGTTTCCTGGCAGATCGATGGAGGAAAAGCAGATGTAGTGATTACTATGGCGGATGAAATTCCAATTTATCGTGCAGATAAATGCGTCAAGGGTGAGAATGCGGATTTTGAATTAACAGTTCCTAAAACGGGAGAATACACTACCACTATTTCTGCATCTCATGCCAAAGGATGGTTGGAAGTATGGGAAACAAAGCACTGGTGGTGATTGACATTCAAAATGACATTACAAAGAACTACAGAAAGATCATTGATCGGATCAATCAGGCTATCGACTGGGCTGTCAGGGAAGCTACGGTTAAGAAGAAACAGGATTTCTCAAAGGTGGAGTTCTTTACTTATGATGAAGGGTTGTGTGTGCAGTGTATGCATATCGGATCGTATGATAATGAACCTGCTACAGTAGATGCAATGCACAGATTTATAGAAGAACAGGGTTATGTTCTGGATATCACTGACAAGAGACTGCATCATGAGATTTATCTATCTGATGCGAGAAAAGTTCAGTCGGAGAAACTGAAGACAGTGATCCGGCATCCGCTTAGCGCGGACCGGAACGGAGTGTAGACAGGAGAGCTGACGATGGAGTATATCAGGGTTACAAAAGAGAATCTGGAAGAGGAGCATATCTGCTGTGCCATATCCAACAATAAAGATGTACAGGTATCTTCAAAGAAGGCGTGGCTTGCGGACAGATTTGATGAGGGGCTTGTATTCTTAAAAAGTGTGGAGCGCGGGAAATGCTTCATAGAATATATTCCGGCAGAGCATGCATGGAATCCAATCGAAGCACCTGGGTATATGTATATAGACTGCCTATGGGTTTCCGGTTCTTTCAAAGGTCATGGATATTCAAGCGACCTGCTTTCCGAATGCATCAAAGACAGCAAGGAGAAGGGAAAGAAAGGACTTTGCATACTTGCTGCAGCAAAGAAAAAGCCATTTCTGGCTGATCCGAAATTCCTGAAATATAAAGGCTTTGAAGTGTGTGATGAAGCGGATAACGGCATACAGTTATGGTATCTGCCCTTTGAGAAAGGGGCCGAGAAGCCGATGTTCAAAGAGTGTGCTAAGCATCCGCACATAGATGAGGAAGGATATGTTCTTTACTATACGAACCAGTGTCCGTTCAATGCGAAGTATGTACCTGTGCTGGAAGAGACAGCCAAGAACAATGGCATTCCATTCAGAGCTATGAAGATCGAGAGTAGGAATGATGCTCAGAATGCACCGACGCCGATCACAACTTATTCGCTATTCTGTGATGGGAAGTATATTACGAATGAACAGATGAATGACAAGAAGTTCTTAAAACTGGCACAGTAGGGGGATTGTCATTGCTGTTTTTGCTATCAGACTAATCTTTTATTCGCTGATGGGAACGCTCATTTTTGTAAAGCGGGACACAATGTGAGTATATAGTAATTTTGGGAGGAACGAAGAAAATGAAAAATAACAACGATGGATTAAAAAGAATCAAAAGCAAGATATTTCCTGTTTCTTTAGGACTTCTCTAGGGAATATCATTTGGTATTGCATTACATAGCTGTATTCTTGGCCTAAGTATTGGCTTTTTGTGGGCCTTTGCGCTTGGAGCGTCTGATGATAAGGAGAACACAGGTCATGACACATAATAAAACAATCGGGCTGATCGGTGGAATGAGCTGGGAGAGTACGATTCCCTACTACAGTTATTCATGCAAAGAAGGCTGCAGAGATGGCGCTTTCCTGATTCGATTAATTCCTAAGGATAAGAGATGAGAATCGCAGTAATCCAGGCAGCATTTGAAAATTGGAGGAATCAATGAAACTTACTAAACTTGGCATATGTGGTATTCTGAGTTTTATTTCTTACGCTGCAATGGTAGTGTTTTCGCCGCTTGCATATCCTGGATATGACTGGCTGAGCAGGGCTGTGAGCGATCTTTCTGCGGTGGGTGCACCATCTCGGGATCTGGCAAACCAGCTTAATGCATTATATGGACCATGCGGACTTGTATCAATCATGGCAGTTTGTGTGGCGATTCAGAACTGCAGATCACAGCTTTTAAAGCTTGGTATATACTTTTTTGCTGCAATGGAATGGATATCCGATGTGGGATATAAGCTCTTTCCATGGGTCAGCGATGTTCCGGACACACATCCACAGAATATAATGCATCTTGTGGTTACTGCTGCAGTAGTTATCTTTTCTTTGGCTGCTCTGGCGCTCACAATTATTGGTGCAGCAAAAGAGAACATGAAATCCCTTTCCGTACTGGCAGGAGTATGTCTTTTGGCAATGTTGATGGGACCAATTGGAATGGCTCTTTTCCCCAAGTCGGTCTTTGGATTATTCGAAAGGTTCAGCACAATGTCAGCTGTAACATTTAATGCAGGTCTTGGTATTTTTCTTTTTGCTGGAAGGCTTGGAAAGGATTCTTAATAAGGACAGCTATGTGTATGGCGGTTACGGCAATAGTAATTTATGCCGTCCCTTAATATGCTTGTTAAAATGGGCTTTTCGGAATGCGGCCGGAGTGCAGCTGTTCTTTTCTCTGAAACATTGCGTAAAATAGCTTTGGGAATTAAACGCAAGAAAGCTGCTTATTTCAGCGCATGAATAATCAGAAAAGCGCAGCATGTTCTCTGCGACTTCAAGCTTTCGGGACAGGATATACTCTGATACAGTATATCCTGTTTCTTTTTTGAACAGAGTAGAGAAATAGTTATTATTGAGCTTTACGAAAGCAGCAAGGTCATCCAGGCGGATGCTTTCATGCAGGTGATGGTCGATATAGTCCATGCAGAGAATAACCTGCCTTGAGTAGACATTCTGTTTTTTCAGCTTCTGCATCTGCTCGGTAAAGAATGTGACCATCTCGTAATGCAGATCCAGAACTTCCTGTACTGTGGTACATTTGTTCATGTTATAGATGTAAAGGTCACTTGTGTTGTAGGCGGTTTCTGAGTTAAGGCCGCCCTCAATGGCGAACCTTGTCATGAGAGTAGCGTTGCAGATCATGAGATATTTCATATTGGTAACAGGATCATCGGCAAGAGTTGAAGTGTTTTCTGCCATCATTTTGTGACTTTCATCGGCGGCTCCTGGGTCGCCATTCTTCATCATTTCGTACTGCTTCATTTCATCTTCGTATTCAAAATGAATATAGTTGTTTTCCCTGCCTATGAAATCCTTAAGAGCTACCTGTGCATTTGGATTTGATATTCTTTTTGGCATGATATTTCCTCTGAAACGGTATTCCCTGACTTTTGAACCGGTTAATATTTTACCACATATTATTTATAAAAACATGAGAAAATTGATATTTATAATGAGCTCTTGAGAGTATAAATAAATCAGATCAGAACAAAGCAACGATAATGATTTTTAGATGCAGGAGGTCAAATATGAGATTTCATGATGTACAGGATACAAGAAGGCCAGAGATTATAAAAAAGCAGAGAGATGAAGCTTTCCGCAGGAAATACGAATGGTGTATGGAAAAGCTGTCAGCCAGAAACAATGACAGACCGCTTGTGATTGCTTTTGGAGCTACATTTAATATCTGATTGATATTCCGAATTCGGGTAACAGCGCAAGAAGCGGGAAGAGAAAATAAGTAACTAATGATTTCAGAATATGTTTAGCGGCTTTTTAGGTTGGATTTAGTTTACGGATATATCATGAGAATGTAAACTGAAGAACAGAACTCTTAGAAATTCTGGAAACAGGCTTACTGCGAATGGTAGCTCGCAATATAAAATACTCCAAAACTTTTATGATAAACAGGAACAGATATATGGAGGAATTTTATAATGTTCAAGAGATTAGTAACTATTTTGACAACATGTGCGATAACCGTATCTGCAGTTGCTTGTGGAAGCCAGGCACAGCAAGCAGATAGTACCCAGACCGTATCATCGGAAAGCACCCAGGAAGCAAGTGCTTCTTCTGAAGAGGTAAAAGAAGAATCTTCAGATTCTGCTGCAGAAGCTGAAACAACTACAGATACCGGTTCTACGTTAGAGCTGGGACTTGTCAGTAACACACTTGCTGAAGATGAAGAGAGTCTTGTGGAGACATATACAGATCTTTTTGACCAGCTCACTTATACTGATGAGGAGACGGGTCTTTCTATAACTTATAATCTGTATCTTCCTGAAGGATATGATGAAAATGCAGAATATCCAATGGTTGTGTTTATAGGTGATTCAACAACTGCAGGAACTGATGCGGAGTATTCACTTACACAGGGGCTTGGTGGTCTTGTATGGGCAACATCAGAATGGCAGTCAGTATATCCGACCATAGTAGCTGTACCAACGTACCCTGAAACAATTCTTGATGACCATGACGGATATAGCACAACAGAATATGTTGAGCTCACCAAGAGATTTATTGATTACATGTCAGATGAGTACGCAGTAGATACTGATAGAATCTATGGAACAGGTCAGTCCATGGGATGCATGACGACACTCATACTTGCATCGGAATACCCGGATTTATATGCTGCGTGTATGTTTGTTGATGGTCAGTGGGATACAGAACTTCTTTCAAATCTGGAGGGGCAGACCTTCGTTTATTTTGCAGCTGAAGATGATACAAGTGCATGGACCGGAGCGCAGGACCTTATGGCCAGATATGACGCAGATGGCGTCACCTACACATATGCACAATGGGACGGAACATGGTCGGCAGATGAGCTTTCATCAGCTGCATCAGAATTATTCAGTGGAGAAGCTACAGGAGCATACTTCATATCCTGGAAAACAGGAACAATTGATGCAGGAACAGGCAATTCACCCATGGGCGGTGGAGATGGCAGCTTTGGCGAAAGAGGAAACGGCGGGCAGATGAGTTCTTCTGAAGAAGGAGGCCTTTCAAATCCCGAGGCTGCTACAGACGCTTCTTCAGATGTAAGTGAAGATAAGCCGGCAATGGAAATGACCGGCGAGAAGCCTCAAGGAATGATGGGCGGAAATGGTGGAGGCGCCGGAGGCGGAGCTACATACCATATGGCTTCATTTGATTACGCCTATAACTGTATAGCAGTTATGGAATGGTTGTTTCAGCAGTAAGAGGTCATGACTTCTTAGATGAAATTACAGAAATCCGCACTAGCTGCGGATTTCGTGAGAACATGATACGAGAGGCAAATAGGCCCTTCGACGAAGTCGACTTTTAATGGCCTATTTGCGGCATTCTTGAATCTCTGATTCAAGATATGCATAAGAATTTACTACGGCACATTACAGCAGCTATGGAGAAATCTGTAGCTGCTTTTAAGATATATCAGCGAGAAAACTCCTTCCGACATAGTCTGTGGGGGATGAATCGCTGACCCTCAGCGCTTTGCTTTACTATATCGTCCTGTCTTTTCATATTTTCTTTTGTGGTCATCCGTGCGCTGGCTTTCTATATATTTTTTCACTGTCTCAAGTGAAACGGATCCGGTTGTGGCGCAAAAATAACTCCTGCTCCAGAAAAGAGCATCTCCCCACAGATATTTTTCTATGTGTTCACGGTATTTGATCCTGACTTCTTTAGAGAGCTGGGACTTTAAGGTGTTGATCAGTTTTACCGGAGCAACGTCCGGAGGCATGGAGATAAGCATGTGTATGTGGTTCTCGTCCGTCTCAGCTGAGAGCATATCGCAGTCCATCCTTCCACACAGATAAGCCGCGTGATTTTTCATGAAATCCCCCATCTCAGCGGTTATCACTTTTTTCCTGTATTTAGTGACAAAAATGATATGATAAGTAAGCAGGTAAACGGAATGTGAACCTCTTCTGTAGTTATCCATAAAAGCTCCTTCCGAAAAGAACAAATGTTTTGATTGTTCTAAAAAATTATGCTATAATACTAATATAATCTTTTGGAAAAGGAAACTCAACTGTGTACAGAACAAGGCAGTACAGAATAACTAAAAACAACACACTATACAGTTACTGTCAGGATATATGCAGGGCATCTGCAGTTCTTTACAACAGGGCGAATTTCATCATCCGACAGTATGCTTCTGCCATAGAGGCATTTGACTTTTACAGGCCTCTTTTTCCCAATCAGATGCAGGTGTATAAACTTGTAAGTGAAACCCTTGAAGGGACAAAATATCATGCAGCTGGTTCATGGCTTTCTTATAATGCCCTTGATTATCTTCTGAAGAGTACCAGGGATAAGGCATACTATGGTATTCCATCTCAGGCTAACCAGCAGATACTTAAGCTCCTTCTTAGGGATTACAAATCATTTTTTGAAGCAGTGAAGACATACGCCAAGACACCATCTGCATTTACGGGGCGTCCCCGTATGCCGGGTTATGTATGCCGGGGAAAATACAAGACAGCCATCCTTACGAACCAGATATGCAGGATAAAGGATGATTCCTATATACGTTTCCCGGGAACAACCAAGACTTTAAGACTTGGCAGGAACTTCCCCCAGGGGAAACTTAAGGAAGTACGGATAAAACCACATGGTAAGGACTTTGTGATGAATGTGGTGATCGATGCATTAACAGTGGGAATAGTGCCTTTGGATGACCGGGAAGTTCTTAAATTTCTTTCATCAAAAGATGACATTTCCGATATCAGGGTCATGTCGATAGATCCGGGTACGGACAATATAGCAGCCGTAGCGAACAACTTTGGAGCAGAACCGTTTGTGATAAAGGGCGGACTGATAAAGTCAGTAAACCAGTTCTACAACAAAGAAATGGGGCGGCTCTCATCATGTGCCATGAAGTGCAATAGCAGATACCGCACCAGGAAAATGAACATACTCACAGAAAAACGCAACAGGCGCATAAAGGATGAGTTCCATAAGATAAGCAGACAGCTAGCAGACTATGCGAGGGATAACCACGTAGATGCAGTAGTGATGGGGCATAACGTATTCCAGAAACAGGAAGCGGATATGGGGCATATCAGTAACCAGAATTTTGTGCAGATACCAATGCTGATATTTGCAGATATGCTAAGATATAAGCTTGCTGAATACGGGATCATGTTTGCGCTTACAGAAGAGAGCTATACATCCAAAGCGGATTTCCTTGCGATGGATGAGATCCCTGTGTATAAAAAGGGAAGTAATGCTGACTATGTTTTTTCCGGAAAAAGGATAAAACGTGGACTTTACAGGCACTACGATGGGACAATAACAAATGCAGATATAAATGGAGCTGCAAATATCTTAAGAAAAGTATTCCCAAAGGTAACCCAATGGGATAGAGGCATAGTGGACATGCCCTGTTCTTTGGGATGCACTAAGCATCCCAAAGGTTCATGCCGCTCTGCGGCATAACAGAAACCTCTTCCGACGCAGAGTCGGTGGTGGCAGTTCATATGGAAAACAAAGAAGAAAAAGAAGAAAAAGAAGATAAACGAATATACACCTTTAGCAAGGAAAAACCTGCCACGGAAGCTGTAATGATGGCTGTATCATTAACGCTTTTACTGTATGTGATAAGAAAAATCGGAAAAGATTGTTTAAAAGGACAGTAATGGATATGAAGTATAAAAATTACATTTTTGATTTGTACGGAACGTTAATAGACATACATACCGACGAAGAGCAGCCGGAGCTGTGGGAATTCATGGCGGATTATCTTGCAATGAACTTCTCATGTGAGTACGATGCAAAAAAACTCAGAAAAGATTACCTGAAAATTTGCAAAGATGAAGAAAAAAAGCTCGCTAAAGCAAACGGAAGCAAGTTCCCCGAAATAAAGATCGAATGGGTATGGGAAAGGCTTATTGGCAAGCCCTGCTCTGATGCCGATATGCGTCTTCTTTGTAATACCTTCAGGGAGAGATCCAGGGACAAGCTTGTACAATATGAAGGTGTGGCTGAGACTTTAACAGCCATAAAAAAATCCGGAGGAAAAGTATTCCTCCTTTCCAATGCTCAAAGACTATTTACAGAGAAGGAGCTTGAGGACACAAATCTCACCAACTTTTTTGACGACATCTTCATTTCATCCGACATGGGTGTAAAGAAGCCTGATAAAAGGTTTCTTCTTGAACTTCTTGAAAAACACGGCTTAAAGAAAGATGAATCGGTAATGATCGGCAATGAAGTTCTTGCGGATGTGGGCGTTGCAACTGGCGCCGGTATTGATGCAATCTACCTGAATACCTATGCTCATACACAGAAGGAAATACAGCGAGATCTTAAGATATGCCATGCGGATACTGATAGAGTCAATATTGTTGATGACGGAAATATTATGAGTTTATTGAGGAGAAGATAAAGTGTTAGATAACAAAGGTTTTGATTTATGGGCGGACGGATATGATGAAGCTGTGGGACTTTCTGACGAAGAAAACAGCTATCCGTTTGCAGGATATAAGGATGTTTTGGGTGGCATTTTCAAAGAGATCATGACTAAGGAAAATGCCAGGAGTTAACTGCTAAGCATCAATTCCAAATATGCAGTCCGCCTTTTTTGATATAAAATATATTAGTAGAACATCACCTATAGGAATGTTCTACATACAATATGAAAAAGAGAAAGGTTTAGGGGGAAGCATATGGAGTATTACGGGAGAAAACCAAATTATAATTTTCTTCACAGAATGATGTTTGGCATGGCGGAGTTTTATAACGGGGGAGCTTTTGTCATCATCAACACGTTTTTTGCGGTATTTATGACCAAGGCTCTTGGTATGCCTGCAGCCCTTGCAGGTACGATTCCGCTTGTGGGAAAAGTGTGGGATGCCATCACAGACCCCATGATGGGGAATATCACTGACAGAACCACCTCAAAATTCGGACCTAAAAGATTTTATATTCTTATTGGTGCTTTTGCTTCGGCGATTACGTTTCTTCTGCTATGGGTGAGCATTCCGACCACATCACCTGTTATTCTTTATATCTTTTATCTGTTTATGTACTGCCTGTTTTCAACGGGCTTTACAATCCTTTTTGTTCCATATTACGGGCTGCTTCCTGACATGATGGATGACTATGCAATGCGCGCAAAATTCTCCAACTGCCGCATGATCTGGTCAACCCTGGGATCCATGGTGTGCGGACTCATACCTACATTCATAATTACAGATACGCTGAATAAATCACTATATATGAAATGCGCATTTATTTTCAGCGTTCTTTTCCTGTGCACATCACTTGTTACTTTCTTTGGAACCTGGGAAAAGAAAAAAGAGCCCATTAACACAACTCTTGCCGAGAGCTTCCCGCAATCTGTAAGTGTCTTAAAGAGCAGATCCTTCAGGCTTTTCCTTGGTCTCTATCTCTTTGGACAGTGCGGAATGGACTTTGTTTCCGGTATGGCTGTTTATTATGTGGATGATGTTCTAAACGGATATGGAAACGGTTACTTTACCTATCTGATGGCGGTTCTTCTGATCTCGCAGCTTGTCGGCATGCTGATTTGGGGACCTGTGATGAGTAAAACCTCCAAGAGAACAACAATACTCATTGGAGCACCCATAAGACTCCTTGGAACATTGGGACTTTTGGCCTTTTCCTATGAAGGAGCAAGTATTGTTCTGATACTGATTTTGACAGCTCTTATCGGAATCGGTAACGCTGCGACTCTCACCAGTATATTTGCGATAATGGCTGATATGGCTGAAGTTGACGAGCTTATCACTTCAATCAGAAGACCCGGTATCGTCTCGGGTATGGCTACCTTTATAAGAAAAATCTCCGCAGGCGTATCTGCAGCAGTAATCGGAATTCTTTTATCTGCGGTAGGTTACGATGAAGTGATCGCCAACAGCGGCAGACGTCAGTCTCTGGGAACTCAGCAGGGTATATCCCTGATTTTCATTATATGTCCTGCAATTCTGATAACACTTCTGTTTGTTGTGGCGGTGATTTTCCCTATAACCGGCAAAGAATTTGCAGTAATTCAGAAGGACATCGCCCGCAGAAAAGGTGAAGATTCATCAGCTCCGACAGAAGAAGAGAAGCGTATCTGCGAGAAAGTCACGGGTTTTGCTTACGATAATCTGTGGGATATAAAGAATTCAAATAAAAAATGAGAAAGAAGGTAAAACTATGAGATATCCTTTGATATGGGCTCACCGCGGAGCCAGTGGCTATGCGCCTGAAAACACACTTCCCGCATTCAAAATGGCTGCAGACATGAAAGCTGACGGAGTTGAGCTTGATATTCAGCTTACAAAAGATGATATCATTGTGGTCTGTCACGATGAAACCATAGACAGAACCAGTAATGGTGCAGGTTTTATCAAGGATTACACCTATGAAGAACTGCTTAAGTTTGATTTTTGTAATGGCAATCAGGCATATGAGGGTGTACATATTCCCACTATGGAAGAAGTGTTTGATTTACTGGCACCGACAGGACTTACCATAAACATCGAACTCAAGACCGGGGAGATATTCTATCCCGATCTGGAGGATAAAATCGTCGAACTTGTGAAGAAAAAGGGCTTTTCGGACAGAGTTATCTATTCTTCTTTCAACCATTACTCAGTGATGAAAATTAAGGATATAAGCCCTGAATCAAAGGTTGGTTTCCTATATGCGGACGGCCATCTTAACATGCCCGGATACGCCGCAGAAAATGGAGTAGATGCGCTCCATCCGGCTTTCTATAATCTGCAATATCCTGATTTTATGGATGACTGCAACATGTTTGAGATTGACGTTAATGTATGGACAGTCAACAAAGAGGCGGACATGATTAAATGCCGTGATATGGGCGTAAATGCCGTAATTACCAACTATCCCGATAAGGCAAGGAAAATCTATGAACAAGGTTAATTTCCTGGGTGAAGATGATTTCATCCGGATAATGAAAACTGAAAACAGTGAGTTTCGAAAGACCCATGTAAAACAGGGAAAATTTCAGTCTTTTGACGGGGCTACGCTTAATTACTATTTTGCCATACCTGAAAATGCGACTAAGGTAGTTGTCTTTGCTCATGGCTTTTGTGAATTCTTCGGAAAATATCATGAGTATGTCTGGTATCTGTACCAGGCCGGATTTGGGTTCTTTTTCCCGGAGCAGCGAGGACACGGCTACTCTGAGGGCAAGATGAAGGAGCCGGATGTCGTCTATATCGATGATTACGATACATATGTCGAAGATTTTCATATTTTTATGGATAAGGTGGTTATGCCTGCTACTCCTGAAAAGAAGCGAATTCTTATTGCGCATTCCATGGGAGGCGCTGTGGGTACTCTTTTCCTCGAGAAATATCCGGGTTATTTTGACAAGGCTATTCTAAGTTCTCCTATGCTTAAGATGAAGTCGGTTCCTTCGAAATTGGTGTGCAGTCTGCTTAGTATCTATGCATTTCTATTTGGTAAGCGCAAAGCTATGGCGCCGGGGCAGAAGCACTTTGATGGGGTGTCTGTGTTTGAGACAAGCAGTACTAAGTCCAGAGCCCGCTATGACTATATGTTTGAGATGCGATTAAAGGACGAGCATTATCAGACCTATGGCGCCTCCATTGGCTGGGGGCTGGCAAGCTATAAGGTGTATGACAGGATTTTCAAAAATGCTTCAAGACTCTCGCTGCCGATAACTGTATTTACTGCAGGTCAGGACCATCTGATTGATTCCGATGGTTATACGGAATTTGCAGGGAAGGTTCCCGGTGCGAAGATTATTGCTTTTGAGGATTCGAGGCATGAGATTTTTAATGCAGAGGAAGAAACGCGTAATGAATATTTCAGGCAGGTACTGGAGATTATAGATAGGGATTGATATTGAAACCATTTAAAATTCAGGATATTAACGGAAAGGAGTCGGATTTATGCGCAAAACAAAAACATACGTTATTCTAACAGCTCTTATTTTCTCTATGTCGATGCTGCTATCAGCTTGCAATAATTCAGGAGAAGTAACAAGCGATGAAGATGGAGATCTTAAACCTGTTATGTACTTCTATCCTACGGAAGACAATTCTGCAATATCTGCGTCTATAGACTATGACGGAGTATTTTCCACGGTTTATCCCGACTTTTCATCAGATAACACATGGAATTTTATTGCTGATAAAGACGGTACCATAAGTATAAGTGATAAGGAATATGGCTACCTTTTCTGGGAAGGAACTCATAACGGAAACTATACCATTACCAGCGGAGACTGTGTGGCTAAGGAAGATCTCGTCCCCTTCCTCGAAGATAAACTAACCGCGCTGGGACTGACCGACAAGGAAAAAGACCATTTCATCACTTTCTGGCTTCCAAGGCTTAGCCAGAACAGCTATAATCTGATTTCTTTTGATAACTCACAGTATCTGGAGAAAGCAAAGCTTTTGATAAATCCTTCTCCGGACACGCTGATCCGTGTATATATGACATATACAGGTTGTGACAACCCTGTGGAAATTGCTCAGCCTGAAGAAATAATCACTCCTTCCAGAAACGGGTTTACCGTTGTTGAGTGGGGTGGAAGCGAAGTAAAGGAATACAATAAAGGCGGTTTGAGGTTATGATCCATTTAGAATCCGTTACACGGGATAATATCGAAGAATTGATAGAACTTTCTGTAAGAGAAGACCAGCAGAGTTTTGTTTCTACTGTTGCGGAATCGCTTGCCCAGGCATATGTGTATTCCGAAAATGCTTATCCGTTTGCTGTCTATGAAGACGATATCTTAGTTGGTTTTATCATGATGGGCTATTACGAGGTGAAGCAGTATTATACCTTGTGGAAATTCCTTATCGATTATAGATACCAGAATAAGGGGTATGGGCGACAGGCGCTTGTATTGGGCCTTGAATATATAAAAGAAAAATTCAATCCGCCGGATATATACACCGGAGTTGTACCGGGGAATACAGTGGCTAAAGACTTATATAAGTCCGTAGGTTTCGAAGATACAGGCCTTATCGAATGCGGAATGGAAGAGATGAAATTGAAATATCACATGACAATCAAAATAAATTAGCATGAACTAGCCCTCATATCTCATTATTATTATGAGTTATGGGGCTATATCAGGTGATTGTACACATGGAGTATATACGGTATAATGTATATACAATAAAAGGAGGTGATCACATGGAGCAGGTTGCAATAAGGGCTTGGGGCAATAGCCAGGGAATACGAATTCCTAAGGATATTTTGGAAAAATTGCAGTTAAAGGTTTCTGATGTGTTGGATATAGAAATAGAAAATGACAGTATTGTTCTTAGAAAACAGTTTGTTCATAAAACTTTTGAAGAAAGACTTGCAGAGTTTAATGGTGAAATAACGGTTTGCGATTTTGATTGGGGCGAACCGGTAGGGAGAGAGATTTTATGAGCGAGTTTAATCAAGGGGATATTATAAAGATTACAGGTTTCAAAAGACAGCTGTTTGTTATAGTTAGCAAAAATGCTTTTATAAAGGCAACAGGTATATTTCATGTATGCCCTATGCTTTCTAATAATCACGCTGGGCCTTTACATATTCCGGTGTGCGGGAAAAAGGGTGAGTCTGGAACTGTAATTTGTGAGCAGTTTAAAGCAATAGATCCTAGGGCAAGAGGGTGTAATAGAGTTGATTTTCTTGCATATGAGGACATTATGAATGTATCGGATGCGGTGCAGGGAATTTTTGAGTACGATTAATAGTAGTCATGTTCCGCTGAAAAGATGGCAGTACATGGTTGGGGTTCTTATGCCCGGGGTTGTTCTTGGAGTAATATTTGAAAGATAAAATGGAAAATGGTGATCACTGTGAGAGGTGGTCACTATTTTTATATTGCACAAATATTGCATGTTCTTTGCATTCCGTCCTGCTTTGACTCTGTGATACAATGATTTCTATGATTACTTGCGGAGGAGATCACGATGGAAATACTTGATTTTTCACAGAAATACAATATATACAAGCAGGATATGGAAAGAATTTCTGGGATGTTGTTGATACCTGGATGAGTATTGGATTGGAAGGTTAGGTTCAAGTGTTGCAGATGGACATTATCTATAAGGGAGAAAAACTAAAATACCTAGAGGATTTCTGGGGAGAGCAGGTGTTATGGATTACTGATCCGAAACAGATAAGTATGGAGCATATGAAGTTTGTCGGGGGATATCCAAATGAGTACTGCATATACCTTTCTGAGCTGCCGGCAGAGGAACAGGCGGAAATACTAAAGCAGCTACGATAACAACCGTTATATTGCGGTGTGGATTTTTTTAATGCTCGGATAGCGGAAATGCTTTTCATCATAGAGTATTTGTCCTTATTAAAAATTCACACTATAGGTATATTATAGCATTTCATGGCATGAATTGGCTTATATTATGATAAACGAGAAATATTCGTGAACTATCAGCTAAAAGTTTAGATAGCTTTTACGATTAATAGCTTGGGTAAAAAAGAATATGTTAGCTATGCGTAAAAGAACAGTTTTACGCATACATAGGATTATGATAAAATGAAATTAGGACATTTTTGATGAAAAACAGTTATTTTATGGGGATTAATAATATGTCTGAAGGAATAAATTATACCGATAGAACCGCAAAACTACTTGAAGATATGCCAGATTATGTGGTCAGTTTTATAAACAGATATAGCGGACGCGGAAAAGCTGCAACCATGTTTGAATATAGCCGCGATATTTTCGTGTTTTTTGAATATCTGATCAATTTTCACCCGGAATTCTGTGATAAGAAAATGATCGATATTACTACGGATGATCTTGGAAAACTTCTTCCCGAGGATATCGATAATTTCATCGCAACGCTGCGAAATACTAAGGATAAAAGATTTAAAAGAACGGATGATGCATATGAAAAAAGTATGCGGCCTAAGAAAAATTCCCTTACAGGACCGAAGAAAAAGAATGATGAAACCAGTGAAGCCACTTTAAAGAGAAAAAAGGCCACTATATCCGCTTTTTATTCATACCTTTTGAGCAATGGTAAGGTCACAATGAATCCCGTCCTTGCATCCAGAAAAATTGATATTCCCAAGAAAAAACTCATATATCTGGATTTTGAAGAACAGAAGAAACTGATTGATACCGTAATCAATGGCACGGGACTTGGTGATAATACGCGTAAATATCACAGCATATATGCAGAACGCGATGCTGCAATGTTTATGCTGCTTTTGGATACTGGGCTTCGTGTATCCGAGATGCTTAACACCAATATAGTCGATTTTGATCTGAATAAAGGGAAAGTTACTGTCATCAGAAAAGGCGGTGATCAGCAGGATGCCTACTATTCTGACGAATGTGCAGGATATTTATGGGACTATTTTGAATCACAGAAAGCCAGATTCCCTTATACCTCAGAGGTCGAACTACCTGCATTTACTACCACAAAGGGCGAAAGACTCAGTGTCAGGGCTGTTGAGACGCTTGTGAAGAAATATGTGAAGGCTGCTCTTCCCAATAAAGCCCATCTCATATCTCCTCACAAACTCAGATCAAGCTTTGCAATGTCACTATATGAAGCAAGTAATTACAATCTGTTACTTGTGCAAAAAAGGCTTAATCACGCGTCAGTCACCACTACCACTGTGTATGCCAAGGCCGTAGAAAAAGAAGTTGAGAGCTCCAGGAATACCTTGCAGGAATACAAGTTGCAACTAGAGGGCAAATCATAGGAATAAATGATGAATATCCTAGAGGGACATAAAAGATAATCCAGGGGAATGGGGAAAAGAACTTGCCGAGAAAGCAAATGAAAAGATATATAATTCAGATCCTGAAGCGGCAGGCGCAGCCCTGGCAGAAAAGATCAATAAAAAAGCTGCCGAACTTGGAGAGTATGCAGAGTCGACTGACTGGGAACAAAAAGGAAGAGATGCGGCTGATACCGTAAAGAACTTTTTAGATAATATGAAGTGACCTCACATTTGTAGCAACGTGGATTTACCTGTAAACTAATGATTTGACGAAAATCTAAGGTAACAGGAATTACCACATACAAAGGGAGGTCACCATGAATAGAATAATAAAAATCGGTATGGATGTCCATAGTTCAAACTACACACTATGTGATATGGAGCCAGTAATAGGAGCGGAGGATCGTGTTTTTGCAAATATCCAGGTAACACCGGATTACAAGAATATCCTCATGTTTATAGAGAATCTTAAACACAAGCTGGGAGCTAAAGATACTTATGATATTGAGTGTGGATATGAGGCTGGCTGTTTGGGCTATTCACTATATAACCAGCTTACATCTGCAGGAGTGAAATGCGTTATTCTTGCTCCAACGACAATGCTTACTCAACAGGGACAGCGTATTAAAACTGACAGCAGAGACGCGCTTATGATTGCTCAATGCTTATCATATGGCGGATACCATGCAGTATATATTCCAACAGAAGATGATGATTCAGTAAAAGAATATCTGAGAATGCGTGATGATCATAAGCAGGCATTAAAGAAAGTAAAACAGCAGATCAACGCTTTTTGCTTGCGCCATGGATATCAATACGAAGGAACAAAATGGACGATAGCTCATATCAAATGGCTTAAAAAACTTGAACTGTCATCAATGTATCAGGAAACCTTGAACGAGTATATGGCATCTTATGACGAACAGACAGCTAAGATAGAAAGGTTTGATGCAAGGATTGAAGAAATAGCATCTCAAGCCAGATATTCAGAGAAAGTTAAAAAGTTGGAATGTTTTCTTGGAATACAGACTCATACAGCGCTTTCGCTAATAGTTGAAACCGGAGACTTTAAAAGATTTGCAAAGGGAAATATTTATGCTGCATATCTTGGATTAGCACCTGGAGAATTCTCCAGTGCAGAAAAAATCAACCGATTAGGAATTACAAAAGCTGGTAACAGTCACCTGAGAAAACTGCTTGTAGAAGCATCAGGAGGCATTTGCAAAGGGGCTATAGGACATAAGTCTAAAGTGCTAAAGCAGAGACAACAGGGAAATAGTGCAGAAACTATCGCATATGCTGATAAGGCTAATACACGGCTGAGGAGTAAATACTATAGGTTGATACGGCATGGTAAAAAGAGAAATGTTGCCGTGGCAGCTATTGCACGTGAACTTGCATGCTTTGTGTGGGGAATGATGACTGATAACATAGGTGTAACAGTGGAATAAAGAATCATTCTTCTGCATGCCTGTCAAGGGTGCTACGCACCGCTTCGCGGCTAAAGCCCTGGACAGACATCCATCCGAATGATATAGGTAGTCAAGCAGAAATCAGCAACAGAGTGCAGATTTCTGCCCGATATAACAAATGAATAAGCTGATAGCATCTGGAAGGAGCCAATAAACATGACGGTTCGAGTTAATTGCGAACCCCCTATGTGCGCACAGGAAACTGTGATCCACGATTTTAGATAGCAAGACTCTCGGCGAACCATTAGCCTGTTGGTAACCAATCCACGAATAACAGAGTGGCTACATGCCGGAGACTGTTAAAATGGCTCTTTCCAGATGCTATCAGACAATAACAAATGTGGCTAGCCAAGGAGAAAAGTTAGAAATGTTTTCCCTCTTGACAACGGTCACTTCATAACAGAGGGGCTGAAATAAGATAAGAGCAAATCATAATGAACAGGAAATATCACTATGAACGTAAAAATCCTTGTAATATCAGATTCACATGGCTATCCGGGATATGCTAAAAAGGCTATCGAAAAAGAATCACCCTTTGATATCCTCGTCCACTGCGGAGATATCCAGGACTCCATTTCTTCCATAACGGGAGAAAATCCGCCTTATGAGGTAAAGATAGTCCGGGGTAACTGCGACTTTGGAAACAGCCTTCCCACTGATGAAGAATTCAAGGTAGGTTTCTTAAGCGTATGGGCAACGCACGGAAATGCCTACAACGTAAAATATGAGGAAAGCCTTAAGACCTTAAAGGAAGCAGCCAAGTCAAGATGCGCTGATCTTGTCCTTTTTGGTCACAGCCACTATGCAGAGATAGTAAAGGATAAGGAAGCCGGCATTACTCTAGTAAACCCCGGAAGTATCTGCTATCCCCAGGTCACAGGTGACAAACCTACATATGCAGTTATAACAGTTACGGATGACTACGAGATTATCCCAGAAATCAAAGAAATAGGAGAGGATCTATAACCCCAAAGCACCGCCACCGGGATCCTGCCACAGTGACGGTACCTTATAGATAACATCAACTTCATCAATAATCCTGCTCATAAAAAACTCCTAATTCTATTTTGGGCTGCACGCATGAAGGAGACTTATATCGCAACTCCCTGAAGCTTGCCGTCCGGATCTATGTATGCGTTTCTGTCATCAATATAAATATCACAGGTAATCTTCCGGCTATTGTTGCCGTAAAACTCTACAACTTCCGGCAAATTGTCATTTATCGCGTCAAAAGTAAGTCCGTAATCCCTGCACCACTTAATGGCATCTGAAAGAGGTTTTCCAGCTCTGCATGTCCAGAGAATCAGCTTGTTTCCAGCAGCCTTTTCTTTCAACAAATACTCAATTAGTAGGATGTTGGGATCTCCGAGTTCCGGCCAAGCTGAGTAGCAGAGCGTATTATCAAAATCCACGGCATAAATCGTATAATTCTTTTCCATAAGCAATTCCTCATAATAGCGAATGTATGTTCTCGAACTTATGTTCATTAATAATAACCCTGAATTGCTCATCTTGCAATAGAACACTTTCTTAAATTTTTGTGATCCGTGTAATTTCCCTTGGATCGCTAAGTGAAGTATGATTAAATACGCTCTCAGGATAAGTTGTTCATTCAACTACTTCAATTTGAAACTCAGTTTGAATATATCTTTCAGTAACGGCTGTTTTTGGTACTTTTGCTGATATAAATCCGAGCTTAGGACATCTTAAAATATTGATACAGGGAAAGGAACACCTTTACCCACACATAAGAAAACAACAGAGGCCAGGTGATGCCGAGACGTTCCAGAACTCAGCATTGTCTGGTCTCGCCTATTAATCAATAAGGGAATATAATAAAAGAGCACTTTGCAACTCTTAACCGGCAGGAAATTTATCTTTGGCAAGAGAACTATCTGAAAAAGAGCAGAATGAGTATAACAAAATGATACAGGGAGCAAAGCAACTCAATCTTTTTGGAGAAGAAGAGGAGCTGGATGCAAGGAATTTTATCATAGACCGCTCCTGTGAAACAGAAGATGAAATGTAATAATACCAAGTTATTAGGAAAAGAGTCATAGTATCTGGAGGTAAACATGAGTAGATTAAAAGATTTGAGGACATATATCGACAAGGAACTTGCTAACATTACTGACTCAGACAAAAGGACTAGCGCAACAGCTCATCTTTACGGCGTATCACTTGCGGCAACAATTCTCGCAAAGAAGCGCGGACTTAATGAGGAATTAGGTGCTATATCAGGAATGCTTCACGATCTTCATGCATATAAGAGTGGGTCTTACGATGATCACGCCCATCTCGGAGCAGATCTGGCAAGAAAGGTCCTTGAAGAACTTAGCATCACTTCAAAAGAAGAAACTGATATCATTTGTTCTGCAATATATCATCACGATGATAAACTTGTGACAGATTCTCCGATGGATGAGCTTCTAAAGGATGCAGATGTTATCGACCACTGCTTTAAAGATTCATCGAAGCCTGTAAAAGAAAAAGAGCAGAAGAGATATGACGCTCTCTGCAAAGAATTGGGGCTGTGACCATTTCATGGAATACATAGATGTATATACAAGGGATGGAAGTCTTGCAGGAAAAGCTCGAGTTAACAGTATATCTCCTGGATGGATCGATATAACTGGCTCTGACATAACAGGACCTGATGCTATTCAGCAGCCTGTTGGGCGAGTTGGAAAGCCGGAAGATATAGTAGAGATGGTGATGTTTCTGTGTTCAGATAAAGCAGGTTTCACTAATGGAGAGAATATCTGCATTGATGGTGGAATGACAAAACTTATGATATATCACGGAGAACATGGTTGGAATTACAGTAAGGGAGAATAACGATGGATCTGAATGAATTTAGATGGACAAGAGAGCCAAAGAGTATTGAGATAAAGGATGGCACGATTTCTGTTACCACACTTCCTCATACAGATTTGTGGCAGAGAACTTATTATCATTTCCGGAATGATAATGCCCCTGTATATCAGATGAAGACTAGTGATAAGTTCTTTAGCTTTGTAGTAAAGACTAGCTTTGAGGATAGCCATCATAGATTCGATCAATGCGGAATAGTTATGTATCTGGACAGCGATAACTGGATCAAGGGATCTGTAGAATATGAAAATGATAGATTCCAGCACCTTGGGAGCGTTGTAACAAATAATGGGTATTCAGACTGGGCTACTACAGAAATCCCCGCGGATATTAAATCCATGTGGTACCGCTTCAGCAGAAGGGAAGATGATTATTGTATAGAATGCTCTGATAATGGAGAAACGTGGAAGCAGATGAGAATCTGCCATATGGAAAAGGGTGGTGGTGAGATACAGTTTGGTATATATGCATGTTCACCGGAAGATTCATCATTTACGGCTGTATTTAGTGATATGCAGATAACAGAATGTGTCTGGAAGGCGCATGACGGACAGCAGCCGGATTAACTTAAGGAGGTAGGAGGATGGCAAAGAGGATTGTAGTTGTAAATGCTGAAACACCGTGCTGTAATAAGAACGTGATACCAGTTCTCCTTATAATGACCAGTAATGCACCTGATACGGCTTATACAGAACTACTAAACAGTTACAAGGATACCCTCGATAAATTCGTTGGTCCTACTACTGTACTTGTAAGTGGAGATACATTACAGCTAAATGATTACAGTAAAACTGACTGGGAATGGTCCTTCTTTGATCCTGAACATAAGAAAGAACGGCATGAGACAGTATTTCCGCAGGAATGCAAAAAGGCCTATGAGATGGGAAAATCGCTTATAGTGTAAGTGGAAAGGAATAAAATGGAGAATCTAAGCCAATTTTGTACATGTACAGATTATGATGTATCGGCGAGAAAACTCCTTCCGACATAGTCGGTGGGGGATGAATCACTGACCCTCAGCGCTTTACTTTGCTGTATCTCCCTGTTTTTTCATATTTTCTTTTGTGGTCATCCGTGCGCTGGCTTTCTATATATTTTTTCACTGTCTCAAGTGAAACGGATCCGGTTGTGGCGCAAAAATAACTCCTGCTCCAGAAAAGAGCATCTCCCCACAGAAATTTTTCTATATGTTCACGATATTTGATCCTGACTTCTTTAGAGAGCTGGGACTTTAAGGTGTTGATCAGTTTTACCGGAGCAACATCCGGAGGCATGGAGATAAGCATGTGTATATGATCCTCATCTGTCTCGGCAGAAAGCATATCGCAGTTCATCCTTCCACACAGATAAGCGGCGTGATTTTTCATGAAATCCCCCATCTCATCGGTTATCACTTTTTTCCTGTATTTAGTGACAAAAATGATATGATAGGTAAGCAGGTAAACTGAATGTGAACCTCTTCTGTAGTTATCCATAAAAGCTCCTTCTAAAAAGAACAAATGTTTTGATTACTCTTGAAAATTATGCTATAATACTAATATAAAGCTTTTGGAAAGGAAATCTCAACTGTGTATAGGACAAGGCAGTACAGAATAGCTAAAAACAACACACTATACAGTTACTGCCAGGATATTTGCAGGGCATCTGCAGTTCTTTACAACAGGACGAATTTCATCATCCGACAGTATGCTTCTGCCATAGAGGCATTTGACTCTTACAGGCCTCTTTTTCCCAATCAGATGCAGGTGTATAAACTTGTAAGTGAAACCCTTGAAGGGACAAAATATCATGCAGCTGGTTCATGGCTTTCTTATAATGCCCTTGATTATCTTCTGAAGACCACCAGGGATAAGGCGTACTATGGTATTCCATCTCAGGCTAACCAGCAGATACTTAAGCTCCTTCTTAGGGATTACAAGTCGTTTTTTGAAGCAGTGAAGACGTACGCCAAGACACCATCTGCATTTACAGGGCGTCCCCGTATGCCGGGTTATGTACGCCAGGGAAAATACAAGACTGCCATCCTTACGAATCAGATATGCAGGATAAAGGAAGATTCCTTTATACGTTTCCCCGGGACAGCTAAGACTTTAAGACTTGGCAGGGACTTCCCCCAGGGGAAACTTAAGGAAGTACGGATAAAACCACATGGTAAGGACTTTGTAATGGATGTGGTGATCGATGCCTTAACAGTGGGAATAGAGCCTTTGGATGACCGGGAAGTTCTTAAATTTCTTTCATCAAAAGATGACATTTCCGATATAAGGGTCATGTCGATAGATCCGGGTACGGACAATATAGCAGCTGTAGCGAACAACTTTGGCGCAGACCCGTTTGTGATAAAGGGCGGACTGATAAAGTCCGTAAACCAGTTCTACAATAAAGAAATGGGGCGGCTTTCCTCATGTGCCATGAAGTGCAATAACAGATACCGTACCAGAAAAATGAGCATGCTCACAGAAAAACGCAACAGGCGCATAAAGGATGAGTTCCATAAGATAAGCAGACAGCTAGCAGACTATGCGAGGGATAACCACGTAGATGCAGTAGTGATGGGGCATAACGTATTCCAGAAACAGGAAGCGGATATGGGGCATATCAGTAACCAGAATTTTGTGCAGATACCAATGCTGATATTTGCAGATATGCTAAGATATAAGCTTGCTGAATACGGGATCATGTTTGCGCTTACAGAAGAGAGCTATACATCCAAAGCGGATTTCCTTGCGATGGATGAGATCCCTGTGTATAAAAAGGGCAGGAAGTCTGACTATGTTTTTTCGGGAAAAAGGATAAAGCGTGGACTCTACAGGCACTACGATGGGACAATAACAAATGCAGACATAAACGGAGCTGCAAATATCTTAAGAAAAGTATTCCCAAAGGTAACCCAATGGGATAGAGGCATAGTGGACATGCCCTGTTCTTTGGGATGCGTTAAGCATCCCAAAGTTTCATGCCGCTCTGCGGCATAACAGAAACCTCTTCCGACGCAGAGTCGGTGGCGGTAGTTCATTGAAGAACTTCCGGCATGGAATCCAAACCTGCGAAGCAAAACAGCTATCAGGACTAAAAAAACAAGACATTTTACAGATCCATCAATTGGGGCAGCTGCTCTGGGAATCACTCCTGAAGGCATCTTTAAAGATATTACAACTTTTGGGCTATTGTTTGAGTCATTGGTGGTACATGACCTCAGAGTTTATGTGGATACGATAGGGGCAAGAGTATATAAATATCGTGACTCAAAAAGGCGGGAAGCAGATGCGGTAATACAATTTAATGATGGATCATGGGCTCTTATAGAGGTTAAACTTGGTGGAGAAGAGGATATTAAGCAGGCTGCTGAGAATCTGATCAGGATAGCAGATGACATAGATTATGAAAAATCCGGAAAGCCTGCATTTCTCATGGTTGTAACGAAGAACAAGGTTGCATATCAGATGGAAAATGGTGTTTATGTTGTTCCACTAGGGTGCCTGAAGAATTAATATTTTTGCTTTAAAATAATAGATGAGAAAGATTTGGGGGAATAATAATGAGGAAAAAATTTTTAGCTATTATGTTAGCCATGACTACAGCTCTGTGTGGCTGCACTACTGCTAATAATAAAGTAGAGAGTGACACGGCGGTTAATGATACCACTGAGGAAAACCGCGTAGAAAGCAGCGAAGATCTTCTTGTAGACTCAGTTACATGGGACGATTCTTATGATCCTACAGGAAATAGCGATGAAGATAATAAAGTTTATTTTAACATGAGTGATGGAAGTGTTCAGACCTTCGAAATCAGCTCAGATTATAAGATTGAAGACCTTAAGATGGTTGATCTTGATAATGATGGGACGGAAGATTACATTATCAGTTCATATTTTGCCAATACAGCTGCAGAATACAACATCATATATGCTTATACATTTGATGATGGTCAGGTATCACAGCTCTTTCCGGTTAGCGGAATAGAAGGCGTAGAAGATGACATTTTATATGATTTCCAGATCACAGAAGTAACGATTGATTATCATACAGATGAGACTGTGAACGGACTAGAGCTTACATCATTTGGTAAAGTTGATGGAATGGTCTATGAGGAATCACATAAGATTATCTATTATCAAGATGGCAAGTGGAACCTTAAATCCGATTATACTGACGTCGAAGCTGAATATGAAATCATTATGGCGCCAAGAGGTAAGGGTTATATAGATCTTGATGATATCACAGATAACCTTACGTCAGCAGATCAGTACTCTGAAGGATGGAAGGTTGAAAGTGTCACTGATACGTATATAGATTGCGGTCTGGATGATAATTACGAGATGGTTGTGAGCGTTTCTTTTTAACACCGAATTTAGTTTTGATACAGGGCCGTAATTTGCGCTTTTTCGCCTTTATGTATATCATGGAATGCGGTATGCTTATATCGAAAATAGGCGAAAATGGGGGAACCGGTATGATAAAAGCTCTTAAATGGGGAAAACAGCATATTTTTTCAATTACGATTTTTGTCATTATCGGATTCGTTCTTTTATCAGGATCGTTAGCTCTCCTTCATCTTAGGTTCAGAGTTTTTGTATATCAGGTCTTTGTAGTCATAGCGCTTCTTGGAATTCTCATCGGAATAATCCAGCTTATACGACGACAATCTAATAAAGCCGCAAGGGCAGCTGCCTATATTGCAACTGTAGCAGTACTTGTAGCTGGAGCATTCTTTATGTACCTCCCAGCCGTCCTATTTTTTCTTGGACAAACAGAAACAACGGTATATATTGATGGAGTAAAGTATTCGGCTCACACCTATGAATTCTTGGATAGATTTGTTTATTACTACGATTACAAAAATTTCCTGATATCCGGAAATGTGCTTCGAATGGAAGATGACTACCCGGGGTGCATTATTGGTGATCCAATTAGGACTGTCTATGATGAATATGGAAATGGGGCAGTTATTCAGGGGAAGGGTGGCTGAATCCTTCATTTTAGCGCGTTGACTGATTTGGTAAAGGGTTAATCGATAATTATCAAATTTTTAAAGATGCGATAATATCTACAAGCTCCTGCTGAAGGGCTGGACTAAGTCCAGCGATTGCAAACCATGTTACTGGCCAGGCTTTTGGTTAGATGTTGAGGAAGGTAGATAATGAAGGCTAAATATCCATTGGATAAAGAACTTAAATTTCTCGCCAGGACTCATCTTTTTCCCAATATTCACGTTTATCCATTCGTGAACATTTTTATGAGTATGATTCCTTGCGGATCAGACGAGAATGTATCGGTGCGGAGGCACATTATTCCAGGGTATGCAGGATATAATTTGCCTGCTCTTGTGATTGAACCTAAGAATACAGATGAAAAGCTCCCATGTATTATGTTTTTTCATGGTGGAGGTTTGATTCTAAAAGCTGCCGGTGCACACTATCAGTTTGCAAAATGGTATGCAGAGAAGGTGAATTGTAAAGTAATAATGCCAGACTACAGGCTGATGCCAAAATACAGATTTCCTTATGCGGTTGAAGATTGCTACAGTGCATATGAATGGGCAATTCTTAATTCTGCAGAGCTGGGCATCGATGAGCATAGGATAATTGTTACCGGAGATAGTGCAGGAGGGAATATTGCAGCTGCAGTTGTGTTCATGGCTAGAGACAGGGACCAAATCCTTCCTGCAGGAGTTCTCATGGTATATCCTGCGCTGGATCGACGTATGAATACTGAGTCTATGAGAAAATATACAGACACACCCGTATTGGATGCAGGCCTTGCGAAGATGTATTGGGATGAAATGCTGATAAACGGGCTTCCGCAACCTATAGAATATGCTTCTCCGATGGAAGCTGGCTCTTTTGCTGGATTCCCTGCTACTTATATAGAAGTTGCAGAATTTGACGCTCTTCATGATGATGGCATATCTTTTGCAAAGAAGCTGGAGGCAGAAGGTATTTCTGTCGAAGTACATGAAATCAAAGGTACCTGCCATGGGTTTGAAGTGGCACTAAAGAGCAGTATGGTTAGGGATTCGTTGGACAGAAGAGTTGCCTGGATCAGAAAAAATGTTTTCCTGAAATAACAAAGTAAGGATCCGACAATTATTGGTGACTATTTTTGGATGTGGACTGTACTGTCTGTATCTGCCGTTTAAGTACAAGAAAAAAGTGTGGGCTCTTGCAGTAAAAGAAAAGATATTCGGATAAAGTCTTCGGGATGGTGTAAACAAGATGTGTGTCCATGGAAAGCTCCGATGTAAATTTTTCTTTGGATGCAAAAATCCACGTATTTATGGTATTATGTATCGGTATGAAAAATTTTTATTGGAGGGAAAACACATGGGGAAAAATATCAAACAAGTACTTCAGAAAAATCTAAAAAGACTGATTGCGTGTACTATTGCAGCAGCCATCTCGCTATCATTACCAACAGGTAAAATAGATGGCACCGGAAAGGTATCCGCCAAGGACGGAGTTTATTCAACACTTCCGACTGACGGAAAGTGGGTAAACGGCCACGTTCCGGAAAGCACAAAGGACTACTACAAGGTTGTTTTAAATTCAGCCGGATTTTTAACAGTAACATATCAGTCTCTTACAATCAGGCAGTCTTCCTACTATATCACCAGCTATGATAATACAAAAATGTACAGCGATATCGGAGTGACAGGCGCATCAAAGAACAATCCTAAAACACATACCACCACGCTTGCACTGGAGAAGGGTACCTACTGGGTTAAGGTTGCAGGATGGTACGACTATAATCCCGGAGATTATCGCCTTAAGGCCAACTTTGTTCCTGCTGAAAATAACGAAGCTGAACCGAATAATAAATTCGAAGCAGCCATGAATCTCCAGGAAAAAGCACTTGTTACAGGCTTCTTTTCAGTTGATGATGCATTAGATTTTTATAAGTTTAATGCCTCTAAGGATATGACGATCAGAGTTACCTTCACAACAAAAATTGCAAACTCAGAATTTTCAGTATGGGATTCAACCCCCAGCTGCGTTCGCGAAGTAAGCATGCTCTCCGCATCTGAAGCTGCACCAAGAACCGCAACAGCTGATGTCGCTGTAAAGGCCGGCGTGAATTATATCAAAGTAATGCCCTGCAGCTGGACAGATCAGGAGGGAAAAGGTCATCATCATACCGGAAGATATCAGGTAAAATGGGAAGAAGTGCCTTCTTCAAATGAAACCTCAGCAAAGACTGTTGATAGTGCCGCTCCGTCTTCTGCAAATGTTAAAAAGATTGGGAAGCTCAAGGCGAACTCTTTAGGAAACAAAAAGGTTGCTATCAGCTGGAAAAAGCAGACTGAGGCTTCAGGCTATGAAATTCAGATTTCCACAAGTAAGAAGTTTTCAAAGAATCTGGTTACCAAAACCGTGAAAGCCGGAAAGCATAATTACAAACTTAAATTCAGCAAAACCGGCAAGGCTTATATCAGAGTACGAGCTCTTGATAGCAACGGCCTCTCCGGTGATTGGAGTAAAGTAAAGAAAGTCATTGTGAGATGATGATACCGAATTGATAGTCTCAGTTAAATATTCTGATGCTCCGGCTAAAACAGAGAGCACTGTTGGTTCAGACCCTGTAGCCAGCTTTGAAGTAGGAACTGAGATTGAAAATAACGGAATCAAATATCGTATCATTGATAAAGCAGGTATTAAGACTGTAAGTACAAAATAATATTTACTGTCATGATGCTATTACACCGCGACTTATATCCCTCAGAGGAAAACGTCGCGGTGTTTTATTTATGCACTTTTAGTGGTCTATTTAAGGTTAATTATTTTCCGTTCCTGGACACCCCACGATATTTGATCTTTGGACTTACCGTTTGGCTTATTTTTCCAAGATTCAAACAAAAATTGATCAAATCTAAAAAAATCTGTTTCCCTGTATGCATACTTCCTATCGTAACTACCAATATTAGTAATCAATCCAGTAGAAACAGACCTTAGCGAATACATGCCTCATCTTCGCGCAGCCGTATTATCCAAAAAACACAGAGTCAAGCCTTATCATTTGGATTTCCTTCGGTTGTGAGCTTTTTCCCTGTAATACTTCTCTTTATCCAGGTACATTTTTTCATCAGCTTCTTTATAAAGCTCCTTTAGATTCCCAAAGGGAGCTATTCTATGGGCTGCACCTATCGCAAAAGAGATATTATTCTGTTTCTCATCTGCCCTAAGGGTTTCAATCAGTTCTGACAGCTCTCCATTGCTTTTATCTGCAAGTGCAACAAAAAACTCGTCGCCTCCAAGCCTGTATACGTTCCCGTCACCAAATACTGACGTAAGTATTTCTGCCCCTTTCTTAAGTAGCCTGTCCCCTTCAGCATGTCCCTTACTGTCATTAACCAGCTTAAGCCCATTCAGATCACACATGACGAAAGCAATATCCTTACATGCACTAAACCCACATTTCATCCCTATGTCAAAGGCCTGTCTGTTATACAGCCCCGTCAAAGAATCATGCTCACTAAGGCTCTGAATACGGATTGAATTAATCCAGCTGTTTATCCTTGTATGCTGATTGGTTGCGCTGACAAACACCACTATTAGAATTGCAGTAACTGCACTCACTATATCCATTTGGAAAAACCTGGGGTCTTTGAAGTGGTGTGACTGATTAAGAAAAAGAAGAACAGAAATGAGCGTAAACAAATCTGTCCGCCAGGGATAATCAGAGAATATGGCCGGCTCCATAATAAGCACCATGAAAAACAGTACCGCATTGGCTTCTGGAATCATCTTCGTACCAAGCAGGATTATGATGCTGTATATAACAAGGATTTTAAGGTACATCATCGCAATAAACATTTTTCTGTGATTATTAAAATCAGCAAAATGCTCCAGTGCAGTAAAACCGATCATAAGAATCAGCCCCGGCACATAGATGCGTATATTATCATGCCCCATGAGGTAGCTCAAATCCCCGCCTTTTGCAAGCAAAGTAACGATCGCACCTGCAAGCATGGCAATGAAAAACAATCCAGAGATCCAGAGAATCCTGCAGTTGTATTTAAAACGCATGTCTTCAATTTCCGCCAGTTCTTCAGGATGATAAGTACCATATATGATAAATGACCAGCATCTTTTCAGATTCATCAAAACGCCTCGTGATGTACTATAGATAAAAGTTTTAAATATAATCGAAAGCAAGAATAAGAATCTTGCCCTGCTATGCATTGACCATGCTTTCCATATACTTTACAAAGTCTGCAGGCGGAAGAGGTTTAGAGAAGAAATACCCCTGCTCATAGTCACACCCCATTTCAGCCATTTTGTCTTTCATCTCTTCTGTTTCAATGCCTTCTACAACAATTTCCATATTTGAGTGCCGGAACAGCCTGATCAGGTCAGGAAGAAAACCTGCTTTTCCTGCAAAGAAGGATCTTGTAAATGTCATATCCACCTTTACTACATGTATTGGCAGCGTCATAAGGCTTGATATATTGGAAGCTCCCGTACCGAAATCATCCAGCGAAAGCTCCGCTCCAATCGCCTGAAGTCCTGCTATCTGCATCTGGATCATGTCGTAGTCATCAATAAGGGATTCTGTAATCTCAAAGTCAAACATGCTCATAGGGATATTGTGCTTTGCCGCAATACTCGCCAGCTCCTGTGAAAGGCTGTTACTCATGCACTGAATGGGCGACAGATTAACATTTATAAATTCGATACCCAGCTCTTCCGGATCTATCCTCTCAAGAAAAATGCAGATTTTTTCAAATATCTGCCTGCCTATTTCCATAATGTCGCCGTTTTTCTCGGCTACATGTATGAAATCAAGTGGCGGGATAAAGCCCAGCTTTGGATCATTAAGCCTTGCCAGCGCCTCAGCCCCCAGGACCTTGCCTTCCTTGTTTGAATAAATAGGCTGGAAATAGACTTCAAATCTGTTATCAGCGATAGCATCCTTTACTGCTCTCTCTATTGATTTCTGATTCTTTACGCCTTTGATCATCTCATCTGAGAAGACATAGATACCACGCCTGTTTTCATTGTACGAATTGGCTACTGCATATCTTGCAAGATCTCCAGCAACTAAACCATCTGTATCAATAATCGAATCCGGTATCAGCATTGCTGATATTTTCATCTGCACGATGCCGTAATACGACTTTTGAAGAGCCTCATACTTTTCTTTCCACTCCTCCATCATTTTCCCAGGATCTTCATGAAGATGGCCCTTTATGAGCAGGATGAAATTGCCGTTCCTCGTATAAAAAGCACTGTATTTCGGGTAGCTGCTAACAAGCCATGAAGCTATAGCCTTAAGGCCGTCATTCACCTGGCTGATTCCATAAACTGATTTAGATTCTTCATAGTTGTGGATTACCATTGTCATGAGGCTGAAAGGGACTTTTCTTTCCCAGTAGTCAAGACCTATCAGATCAAGAGCATCCTTGTTCAGAAGCCTTGTCCTGTTGTCCCTGTAGAGATCCGGATTCTCTGAAGTCAGGTATATGATGATGATACAAAGGATACTGAAATAGCTTGTAACAAGCATATGATAGAACTGCTTTCTTATTATGATGCCTAATAAAAGAAGCAGATTAAATGTAAGCAGTCCCGCTTTCATTCGTCTTGAGAGCTTTGCCCAGTTAAATATTACAATTATCAGAGAAATAATGATGTAGAAATATGTACTGAAATAGATAGTCTTATAAAGAGAACAGTTGTGATAGCCATCCTCTGCAATCGTATAGATAGCCGATGTCCATGGAGTTGAAAGAATCAGCAGTACTGCCACCGAAGCTGGCAGCGCAGTCACGATCCTGAAAATCCAAATATTTTTATGGCTGTGGGATGACTCCGCCGTATAAGCAAAAAGTGCCCAGCCCCTGACAACAAATCCAAGGAAATAAGCGTGATTGATAGCATAAATCACCCAAAGTGGGTATTCATACCATATCTCATTCATCTCACAGGAGATGATATCCGCAGTAGTCATGACAAGATTGGCAAACATGACAAGCCAGAAACAGGAACTCTGCCTGATCGGCAGATTCCTTCTGACTCCATAAAACAGAAGAAGGATTACCTGAATAGGGATTGCTGCTATTGCAAAGTCATAGTTGAAAGGGCTGATCCAGTTAAACATAAGGGTTCTCCAATAGATTCAGTCAAATAGCTAACATACTACTCCTATTCTATTTTAATATGAACGCAATACCGATATCAAATAAAAGCTTTATAAACGAAACCCGGAAGTTTGACAGCCTAGCCTCATAAATCTTAGTTCAGCATACCCCTCAATCCCGCATAAAGACTGATATTTCACGGGGTTTTGACAGTCCAACTTCATAATAATACACACCTATTTCGATTGGAAGAGAAGAGGCTATATCGTAAAAAGCGGTGAAAAGGCAGTTGCCACTTTTTCCATATGGGCATCAAGAAAAGATGCTGAGGAAGGAGCAGAAAAGATGTTTATGAAGAAGGCATCTTTTTTCAAGGAGTCGCAGGTTGAGCAGGCAAGGCAGGAGCAGAAAGGAGCGTGAGGCCTATAAGATAGGAAGAGAGTAAGCCTAAGGGCAATTTCATAAGGGAAAATGCAGTTGCAGGGGATTATCACAGTAATCTTTTTGGTCTGGCAGCTGCATTTTTTCGCGGGGGAGCCCAAAGCCTGGACCCTTTCCCCCGCAACCCCTTTATATATTTCAAAGGCAATCAAAGATGGTATTGCAGCAAGTAATAAGCGTAGTGGCAGAAAGCAAGGGCAATTAGATAAATTGTCCCCGGAGCTGAGAGATGATATTAAAAAATACCTTCAAGACCGTTCTATCAAGCAAATTGATTTAATGAATAAGCATGGTGTTTCTAGAAATACACTCAAAAAATATATTGAGGCTATTAATGAGAATGGAGACTAAATTATGGATAAAAGCTTAATGGAAAAAATAATGAAATTTTCGATATGGAGGATATTGTGTCTTTTTATGGCTTTAAAGGATTCATCGCTTATATAATGTTCTATGCGGCATGCATCATCAGAAGCAGTTTTTCCGTTTACTCCGAGATTTATGAATAGGCGAGTGAGCACAGTGTGCCTTTCATAGATTCTGGATGCGATTTTCTGTCCTGCTTTTGTGAGTTTGACAAAGCCGGTGTCATCTATTGTGATAAAGCCCTCATCTTTCAGGATATGCATTGAGCGACTTACAGATGGTCTTGAATATCCGAGTTCTTCGCCTATATCGACTGCGCGTACATTTGCTTTTTTTTTGGAAAGCACATGTATTGTTTCTAGATACATTTCGCCAGATTCCTGTAAAGTCATCGAGACTTCCCCCTCTCTATGAGTAAAAGCATACAATAGCAAAGAACGAAAAACAATGCATAATGATACGAAATAAAGTGAGAAAACTTATTATTTGCTTGTATTGACAGAGCGGATTAGCATATGCTAACATTAACGTAGTTAGCGAAAACTAACAAGATATAATTTTATTAAGAAATCTCCTACCTAAGATGCCGTATCTTGCCAATGCGGCATCTTTTCTATGATTAAAATTTTCAGATGAGGCATATGGATTGTAGATAACAAGGCGGCTTTAAACTGATATTAAAGTTCCTTGAAGAGTGGGATGAATAGATGTTACTAAAAGAAAGATGACTATAAAGAAGGTAAAAAGAATAAGACTTCTCTTGAAAAAATAGTTAGCATAATCTAACATATAATAAAAATGATAAAGATTTTCATGATATAAAAAGAGGCCCGAGTTTTTGCGGGTTTTACTTTTGACACATGGTTAGCTACGTCTAACAAGTAAAAAGAGAAGGATAGATATGGTCAAGCATATGAGGAGGAGTGATGATGAAAGCTGATTACAAGAATTGGATGCCGAAAGGCATGGTATTGGGAAGTCTTGGAATTACTGCAGCGATATGCATTGTTACAGTAATTTTGGGTATTACTTCGATAGTTGGAAAGGTTTTGCTAATCCTGACAGTACTATTTGCGCTTATAACCCTGTGGATGTACCTGATGTACAGGGCATTTTCCTATAACGGAACACGGCAGATGTCTAAGCAGATAATAGAAGGCGTTTCATCCTATGTAAAAATTCCAGTTGGCGGTAAATGTCTTGATGTTGGTTGTGGAAGTGGAGCGTTAAGCATCGCCTGTGCAAAGAAAAATCCAAGTGCTCAGATCATTGGTATAGACAGATGGGGCAAGGAATATGCTTCATTTAGCAAGAATCTCTGCGAAAGCAACTCAGCTGCTGAAGGTGTAAATAACACATCCTTCCAGCAGGGTGATGCATGTAAGCTTGATTTTGCAGATGAAACATTCGATGCAGTAACAAGTAATTATGTTTACCACAACATACCAAGTAAGGACAGACAGGAGATTCTTTTAGAAACACTTCGTACTCTCAAGAAGGGTGGATCTTTCGCTATTCATGATATTATGTCCAAAGCTAAATATGGAGATATGGAAAGTTTTGTCAAGAAACTTAAGGATATGGGCTACGAGGAAGTAAAACTTGTGGATACAACAAATGGCATGTTCATGAGCAAGTGGGAGTCCACATGGATGGCTCTTACCGGTTCTGCAATTCTTATGGGGAGGAAATAAGATATGGATAAGTTTAATGACATCGGAGTTGATAGTCGATTGGACTGGGACAGAATAGAGAAGCTTATGAAAATTGGCATATTTGCCGCATGTATGGTGCTCGTAGGAGATGTGCTTATAGGTTATGGAATGCATGACTCTTCTAAAGCAGGTATGGAATGGTTTTTATCAGCATATCTGCAACTGTCTGATACCAGAATGTTCTGGTCAGCATTTCTTGGATTCATAGGTATTCCCCTTGAGGCACTTTGCTATTTTGGAGTGTACAGGTTGATTGTTCCTAAATCCCGGAAATATGCGCACATGTACAGAACAGGAATACTTGGAGTATTGGCTTTTGCAGGGTGTGGAGTGCATGTTCCATGCTTGTCCACATGCTTCTTTTACAAGTATATGAACGGTGCATCACCGGAGATTGCAGTGGATGCAGCTGTAAAATTCGGAAAATACTTTCTTTTACCGGGAATGATAGTTTTTTTTGCGTTCTGGATTATTCAGCATGTGGCACATATCGCTGCATTCACAAAAGGACTGACCCCATATCCAAAATGGTGTTGGATCTTCTGTCCGGCGGTAGGAATGGCTGCAGCAATGTTATTTAAGTTTCTTCCTGAGACGGAAATGCGCAATGCGATTACTGCTGCTTGGATCAGTATAGGAAATATGTGGATGTTTGCAGGACTTTTGATTATGGCGAAAAGGTTAAGGCTGGTGACTGATGACTATACACGAATTTGGACAGGAAAATGAAAAGGTTCTAGTTTTGATACATCCATCAGTAGTCATGTGGGATTACTTTGAGCTCTCTTACAAAAAAATGTGGGAAGTTTTCTCTTCTTATAGTATTATTTTATAGGATTTATGAATAAGTTAAATACAACCTGTAAACATAACAGTTTAATAGGTAACAAGATATAAGGAGAAGGTGTGAAAACGGTTAAATTTAGTGAGATCGAATATAAGCGCCCGGATATGGAGGCGCTTAAAAAAGCTCTGGAAGAAGCTACTGCAAAGGTTCTTAATGCCAAGAGCTATGAGGAAGTCAGGGACGCGTACTATGCTCTGCAGGAGCGTGAGCAGGCGGATGAGACAATGTCTACTCTGGCTTACGTCCGCAATACTATCAATATGAAGGATGAGTTTTACGACAAAGAGATCAAATGGCTTCAGGAAGAATTTGCCAATACCATCCCTCAGTACAATGCTTATGAGAAGGCTCTTACACAGTCTAAATTCAGACCGGAATTCGAGGCTGAATTTGGTGCCCAGCTCCTTAGAACGCTGGATGCTTCACTGATGACGAGTGATGAAAAGATTATCCCTGAGACAATACGCACTGAGCAGCTTGGTCAGGAATACTCCAAGACAACCGCAAGTGCGGTGACAGATTTCAGGGGAGAAGAGTGCAATTTTTATGGACTTCTCAAGCACATGCAGAGTACAGACCGCGCAGAGCGCAAGGAAGCTTTTGAAGCATGGGCTGCGCTTTATGAAAAAATCAGTCCCGAGCTTGAGGCGCAGTATGGAGAGATGGTAAAACTCCGCAACGAAATGGCTCTTAAGATGGGTTTTAAAAGCTATACTGATATGGCATATATCGATAGGAACCGCTTTGATTATAAGCAGGAAGATGCAGCAAAATTCCGCGAACAGGTCAGAGAGATAATCACACCCGCTGTTGCAAAGTTGCGCAAGGCGCAGCAGGAAAAACTTGGCATAGATAAACTTTATTTCTATGACGAGGAGTTGAAATTCCCTGATGGAAATGCTGCACCTATCGGAAGCGCAAAGGAGCTTGTGGACAAGGCACAGAGGATGTACAGAGAGATGAGTGCTGAGACCGGAGAGTTCTTTGATTTCATGAAAGAATATGAACTCTTTGATCTGGAGACCAGACCGGGGAAACGCATGGGAGGCTACATGACATCCATGCCCCTTTTCAAGGCTCCCTTCATCTTCAGTAATTTCAACGGAACTTCGGCAGATGTAGATGTCCTTACCCACGAGGCCGGTCACGCGTTCCAGGGATATCTTGCTATGAGATCAATTCAGGTGAATGCACTTCGCGGCTCAACAGCTGAGATAAATGAGATTCATTCCATGTCCATGGAGCACTTTGCTTATCCCTGGATGGAACTGTTCTTTGGCGATAATACTGAGAAATATGTTACTTCACATCTTTTTGATGCGCTCAGTACAATTCCTTATCTGGTAAGTGTTGATGAATTCCAGCATCAGGTTTATGCACATCCTGAGTACACAGCAGCTGACTGGAAAAGAACATGGCACGAGATAGAGCAGAAGTACATGCCATGGCGCGATTATGATGGAAATGAATTCCTGGAGGCAGGCGGTTTCTGGATGCAGAAGCAGCACATTTTCCTTTATCCTTTCTACTACATCGAATATGCTATGTCACAGATTTGTGCGTTCCAGTACTATGGGCGCATGAAAGAGGATAGAAAGGCAGCCTGGGAGGACTATCTACGCCTTTGCCGCGCAGGTGGAACAAAAGGATACTTAGAGCTTCTCAAGATTGGTAATCTTCTTAGTCCTTTTGAAGTCGGAACAGTTGAAAAGAGCACGGCTCACGTAATTGAGGAGCTTTCAAAGCGCTATATGGCGTAAATAAAAAAACGAAATAATACATAATGAAAAAAGATTGGGGAATTATGAAATGAAAAAAGTTTGGGGAAATCTGCTACTCTTTATCACATCATTTATGTGTGTGATAGCTTTATTTGGATTCGGGTCCATAAACTCGAAAGCTGCAACAAGTGTTAAGGCACCAACAGAAGTAGGCTTTGATAGCCGATTCTATACATTCAAGGCAGTATCAGAAGGATATTATACTGTTTTTATCACAAATGGGGATACGAAAATTTATAAAAGTTCAGAAAAGAAATACCCTGCTAACGCTAAGCCGAGTGCAGTTCCTTTTTTCTATGAAAGTCTGGATAATTTGGGAAAAATCACCTTATATGTGGTATGTTCTCCAAGCCCCAAAAACTATAACACACTGAAAAAATATCAATCTGATAAAGAGTGCAAAATTACAAAAGTATCAAAGACACTATCCCAAAGAACGCCCAAAGTTGAAGGCATCAAGGTAGAAGTAGATAACAGTAGAACACCTGCCATTAGGTACAAAGTAACTTGGGAATCTGCGAGCACCTTTAAGGAAATACGGATTGGTAATCCAAAAAAACACTCAAAATCTTGCGCCTATACGAGTCTTTCCTATTTTTATGTCGATATGAAAGATTACGAACAGCCACTGGAGATTTTAGCTAAATCCGATGATCTCAATAAGTTTGCGGATTCAGAGCCTGTGACAGTCACTCTTCCTGCGGTTGATCTTGAAAAAATATATAATAAAGGCTCATTTGAGATTGACCTTACAAATGGTACTTATGAAGTTGAAGACCTGGCATTGTCAAGCACAGTGGCGCACCTGGCTATGATATCAGAATTCGACTATAAGATAGTTAATGAACTCTCTATGGAAATGGACCTGGATAAAAACGGAAGCTATGACATTGCATATAAAATAGATTCGAGTACCTATAAAAATACTATATCCGTATTGCCTACCAACTCAATTAGGGATCAGGTGACGTTTGTAATGCCTAATGATGCCAAAAAAGATGCGATGAATGATCTGTCAGAAGATTATAGATTTTATTATGAAACCCTGAAATTTGTTTTTTCCAAACCAAAATCTCAGGACGCTTCTGATTCGAACGGTACTTTTTTTGTAAAAGGATCACCTGTGGACACAGCAAATATAGTGTCAACTGTGACCGTTAATGGTATCACCTACATAATTGATAGAAACGGCAATGCAACCGCAATTAAGATAGCGTCAAAAAAGAAGGCATCTCTAAACACCGTTACAGCTTACGGAAAAACTTATCCCGTTATTGCAATTGCTGATAATGCCTGCAAGAACAATAAGAAGATAAAGACAGTCACAATAGGCTCAAACGTTGCTACTATTGGAAAGAAAGCCTTCTATAAATGTAAAAAGCTAAAGAAAGTGACAATTAAGGCTAATAAATCCCTGAAAATCGGTAAGGGTGCTTTCAAGAAAATAAACAAGGACGCTGTCATCAAGCTTAATGGCGTAAAGGGCAGCAAAAAGAGGAAACTGTTAAGAGCTATCAAAAAGTAATTATGATGCTTTAGCACAGTCTATAAGCTGAATGAATTATGCAATTTATGATGTAACAGATAAAAGCCGAAGGATAATTCCTACGGCTTTTATCTTAAAGTGAAGCAAGTATTTTACACAGTTCCAGATAATATGGCTTTACGTTTATTCCTCGCCCGTATATGTTCTAGTATAGTGTATCATGCTTACTTTCTTGGCAATCCCCAGTATAAACAATGCTGCCATAATAGCAATTGCTGCTTCAAAACTGAAAAAGCTTACTACTATTGCAAATAATAATAGGAAAATAGCTGCAAACTTTACTGTAAACTTCCCAGATAGTGATTCGATATGACACATACGCTCATCATGCATTTCATTATAGATTTGTGTAAGTTTCTTATCATCCTTAAGAGCATTTGAATACTTTACAAGATGATAAATACTTATGATGTCCAATACGATTACCATTCCTATTACAAATCCCTGCATGAAATCAGCATAATTAGATGTTGCATACCTTGCAGTTATAGTTGGTCTCTGTGACACAAAATACAATGCTGCACTAAGTAGTATAATTCCAACATATGCAAAATTCTGTTTTTTAATTGATTCTCTCATCTGATTCATTTTTTTGTTATTCATTAGTCTTCTTCCTCCAAGCTCTCAAAATCAAATACTTCCTCAATGTTCATATTGAAGTGATGTGCAATCTTATACGCTAATATCAGAGACGCTGTATATTTTCCTACCTCTATAGAGGTAATTGTCTGACGCGTAGTTCCAACAATATCAGCAAGTTCAGATTGCGAAAGTTTATTCGCTTTCCTTAACTCCTTTATTTTGTTTTTCATGACAGCCTCCATACTTTTGCTAAGTTCGCTTTGCAAATCTAGTATAGTTTACTTTGCATATTGTGTCAAGCTAACTTTGCATTATTTTTTATCTTTTTTCAAAAATCATCCGTAAGCATTAAATAGGAAGCCCACACAGAATACCATTTTGAAAAATCAAGAAAGTTTAAGACTTTTCCTAGCTATGATAAAATGTGTTTATCGGGGACTTCTTAGTTCGTATTCGATGAGCATAATACGTATGATACATTACTTTTGATGAGCTTGAAAAAATGGGGTAAAGATGACAGAAGAAGAGATAATAGGCGGGGCTGACGGGCCAACTCCCAGAGATATAAGGATTTGTTAGTACAGCTTAGTATGTAAACGATAAGATGGATAATCATAAGGAGAGAGATGGAAAAAGCAGAGTTTTTAAAACAGAAATACAATTTGGTAAAACATCCTGAAGGCGGATGTTTTGCAGAAGTTTATACAGCACCTTTTTTACATGAAGACCGGTCACTTATGGGAAGTATTTATTTTCTGCTTGAAGGCGAGGATATTTCTCATTTTCATCAGATTGACTGTGATGAGATCTGGTACCACCATGAGGGCTGCGGGCTGAAGATTACCATGATTATAGATGGAAATGTATCTGAAGTTATAATTGGTTCTGGGGATGATCAGCTTGCCATGGCTGTAATTCCTAAAGGATCCATTTTTGCTGCAGAAAACCTTGATAAAAGCAGCTATTGTTTCATGTCGTGTGCCACAACTCCTAAGTTTACTTACGATGGATTTAGGCTTGTTGGTGAAAAAGAGGTAAGAGAAATCTGCCCCGCAGATTATGAGAAGATAAAGCACCTTGCTTATTCAGAGGATATGATCAGATGAAATTAAAGAAGCTTCGAAGCGCTGAGATAACAACCATATATAAGGAACGGCTGGTCCACGATTTTATCAAGGAAGAGCTTAAAAAGCTTCCGGTAATCCTAAAAGCTGTTGAAGATGGTGTATATGAGTGCCTGGGATTATTTGATGATTCTGAGATAATCGGGTACACGTTCCTTGTAAAGCAGGGAATGAACTTTCTTGTGGACTATCTTGCAGTGTTCCCTAAGTACAGGAATAAAGGGCTTGGCAGTGAAATAATTAAACTGATTCGTGAATATATGTCAGGAGCAGGGCTTATTATCTTAGAGGTAGAAGATCCTGCTTATACTAAAGAACGCGACCTTAAGGAGCTTCAGACAAGGCGCATCGGGTTTTATGAAAGAAACGGGTGTATAGATACCGGGCTGCGGGTACGGTGCTTTGGTGTTCCATTCATAATACTTGTGCTGGAAAATAGCAGTATCAGATCCAAGGAAAAGTTGTGGGAGATGTACAAGTCCTTTTACAGTGCAGTTTTTTCAAGGGATATAGTTGAGAAAAATATAGAATAGTTGATGTCGGAGGACTGTCTGATGGTGATATCACTGATGATTTAAGAGGTAAAGGATACGACTCTGTGGAAAGTATTGAGTCTGCCCTGCAGACAGCTCTTTCTATAGAAACAGAAGAGAAAAAGGAAAACTCCGAGCTTGTTGACGCAAAACTCATGATCTCAACTGACGGAGGGGAAACATGGCAGGGCTTTTGTTATGTAAAGGCTTAGATGGTGATCAGCTTATATGATAATGAATTCTTATTGCTAACCATAATAACTACTTAATTGTGCAATGCAGCGACTCAGAGTATTGTCTTCTTAACAACAAAACAAGTTGCTGACAGGGTAATCTTCATGGACGGTGGCGTTGTGGTAGAGGAAGGAAAGCCGGACGAGATATTCTATCGTCCGAAGGAGGAACGTACACGACAGTTTTTATCCAGGATCATGCCGGCGGATTCCTATGTGATCTAATAATTTTTAAGTCCAGGGAGCTTTTCGCAGCTCCCTTTTTCAATATCATTGATATGTTCTAACGGGAGAAAAAATGAAATATGACAGGAAATAGAAAACTGGTTAAGGAGATAATCATCCTTATCATACCGGCAATTATTGAATACTCGTTCCAGGCACTTGTCAATTATGCCGATTTTATTATGGTGGGGAAGCTTGGCATAGAGGCATCGGCAACTATAGGAATTACAAATGAAGTTACATTTCTTATAAAGGCAGGAGTAAATGCATTGGGTGTTGGTGTGCTTGCATATATGGCAAAAGAGATAGGCGCAGGAAACAGGGGAAAACTAAGGAATGCAACCCTGCATGCATATTTTCTTGCTTTAGTGGTGGGGATATTTACTACAGCTATCCCTCTTATCATTAGTCCGTACCTGCCGGTATTTCTTGGGGCTGCAGAAGATATAAGAAGACCTGCATCCATGTACTTTTCCATATGCTCATCCATGGGGATTTTCTTTGCCTTCAACGTGACAGCAGGAAGCATAAGAAAAGCGGATAAGGATATGGTCACACCATTACTGGTTAATGGTTTTATAAACATTCTGAATGTAATACTTAACTGGTTTTTGATTTACCCTGACAAGATAGTAAGCTTTTCAGTAATGGAAATAAATATCAGAAGAGGCAATCTGGGTGTTATGGGAGCAGCCTATGCAACTGCAATTGCCACTATGACAGGCGGAATCCTTATGCTGTTTTTCAATGAAAAGCATAAGGATACTGCGATGATAGCAAAGGCTGATATCAAGGACAATTTTCTGAGGGCTGAAGGAAAAAAAATTATAGGGCAGTATATTTTGGTTGGCATACCTGCTTTTCTGACATCTGTAGTTACAAGCCTTGGAAGAGTCATTTTTACTGCTATGGTAGTTCCTCTCGGAACAGAAATATACGCTGCCCACTCTATTGCATTTACGGCCGAATCGGCTTTTTACATCCCTGCTGTCGGAATGGCCAGCGCTGTTGCATCCCTTTCCGGCAATGTAAGAGGTGAAGGAAATCTAAAAAAACTAAACAGGCAAACCAACATGGTCTGCGTGATTATTGTATTCATTATGATGATAGCAACAGGAATATTACTGATATGTGCCAATGGAATTATTTCATTTTTTACAAATGATGCAGGTGCACTTATTCTGGCGCCGAAGCTCCTGCGTATTGTTGCAATAAATGAGCCTATGTTCGGAATCTCCATAGTCATGCAATATGTATTTAATGGAATTGGGAAAACCAAGATTCCATTGGTGGTATCAGGATTTACGCAATGGTTTGTGAGAGTCCTGGGGGTATTTATATTTGTTCATGTATTAGGATTTGGAATAGAAATAGCGTGGATATGCATGATATCGGATAATATCCTTAGAGCAATACTGCTATATGGCTGGTATTGGGCAGATAATAAAAGGATATTGGCGTGATGTGGAGGTTCGCGATTGAGGTTGGAGATTTTTGTAGACAATTTTTGATGGTTTTTGACTGCTGTAAATTGGGATATTGAGGATTAGGGCATGCAATTTTGATATACAGCATGCAACAGGTATAGTAATATTTTCTCATAAGATATTATGACTCTACAAGTGAAGAGCATATATAAAAGAGCGTTTTCCATGCATTGCAGACTGTGATAGCAGTGAACACCAGTTTGGTACAATATCATTTCGTTAAATCCTAATTTTTCGAAGTGCAGAAATTTTACGCGGTGCCGCGGTGAAGTATTAAAGTATTTCATAAGCTAATATGACGAACGTGTCATATTGGCTTATTTGCAGGGTTTTCATTGTGTTATGACGATGATGTCAGTATAAATATAATTCATAGGTTTGGGATTATTCATGAAAGTTTGTCAATTAAAAACGACCAATCTAAAGTCTGATATTAGATTGGTCGTTTTGCTAATTCTTAAGGACATGGTTTTAATGAATAGTATTTGTTAAACTGAGGAAAGTAAGCGCTTAGTCTTGAAAAAATCTGGTAGTTCTCTGCTTGTTATGTCAAAAAGGTTTATCTTCATCCTTGACGTGACCAAATAGAATTGACATATAATCACGCTTCCTCTGTAGAACTCTATCTACATACATCATGGTTCCTTCAAGCCTGTAAAATGCCAGATACTCTTTAAACCTTACTGAATAATACCCTGTGAACAATTCCTCATAATACAGAGGTGTTCCTGTTTTTGGGTGTTTGGACATCGATTCAATCTTATCCTGCAAATCATCAAGATATCTGTGTGTTATATCAAGGTCGCAAGAAACCAACAGTACATCATCAAAAATATCATCCATATCTCTTATGGCCTGTGGTGAATAATCAATGTCATAAGTAATCATTTCTGTCTGTTACGGAAGTGTGCCCTGACATCAGCTGCCGGAACATATCCCTCTTCCTCTCCGGAACGTCGTCCCTTATTGAGCTCACACATAAGACGAAGCATAGCCTTAGTCTTTTCTATTTCTTCGTCTTCTTCTATGTCTCTAATAGTGTATTTTCCACGACCATTTACTGTAAGATATACCGGAGAACCATATTCAACCTTTTCCAGAACAGTATTATAATTTCTAAGATCTGAAACAGGACTAATTACTGCCATATCAATACCTCGCTTTCATTCTTATTTTAACATTACTCATTATATTAAGCAATATTTTAAGTAATATTTTGGGCAAACTCCTCATCTTCATATCTGATATAAGTGAGCTTAAAATCCTCACCCTCATATATCCTCACCGGATTTCCACGCACGATCTGTGCATGCTTGCTCCATGCGTCGTTTCTCTGTTTATCCTTGTTTGTTACATTCATCTCTTTAAGGACTACGGTGAGCTTTGAATCGATCTCTTCTGCATCCGGTATTATGCTCACATCCACAAACTAGTTCTTTCGCTTGTGACCAGGTCTGTGCTTGCTCTTGAAGATCCACTGCATTGTACCTACTGGCTACTGCATTAGAGATAGATGCAAGAGAAATCTGCTCTGAGATTTACGGAATCCAGGACCCTAATATGACAGATCGTTTTAATCTGGCGGCGGAAGATTCTGTGAAAGCTATAAAAGAAGAAAGGGTAAAAGAGATTTTTCTTAATCGGATATGTCCAACAATAACCAAGTTCGATAAGAAAGATATGCCTGTTGTAGACGATCTTCTCAGAGATTTTTATCAGCTTCCGGACACAGAACGTGCTGAAATGCTTGAACATATTGCGGTTTCGCTGAAATATCATGCAGATCCAGAGCGTGTAAAAGAGACACATTCTGTCAATTAAAGTGCTATTATAATATAGCGACTACGGGAGAAAAGAGGAATAAGTTTTGTCAAAAGTAAACATGCTAGATTTACCTGCAGAAGAATTTGCACGGAAGCTGGATAAAAGGAGCAAAGCCTCCGCCACCTTTTTTGTTGTTTCAATATTGGTATTCATCCTTATTTATTTTGGAACCTATATATCCGATATGATGGTTATCTTCTCAGATCTCGATGATAACATTTCAAAAATTCATTATATTATCTCTGCGCTTGTGCGTAATTTAGCTGGATGGGTTGTAATTGTCGGCATTATTGTCATTCTTTTCAGGAGCGCAAGAGAAGTCGTGTGGACGCAGAGCATATTTGTAGAACAATGCGATCCACGGAAATATGTAGATGTAGCTGACTGGAGGGTAAAACTTAATCGGCATATGTATAAGAACACTTACCTTGGAAGGTATTGCTTCAACTATGTATCAGCTCTGGGATATCTGAAAGAATATGAGCAGGCCTTTGCAAGACTTGATGAAATCAGCCAAAAGAAATTAAAGCCCATGAGAGCAATCTATTACAATTTTAAAAGAGGGAATCTTTACGCAGATCTGGGTAAAATTGATGAAAGCAAAAAGTGTTTGGAGTCATTAGATAGTCTGCTTGCCAGCGGAAAATATAAAGGTATGAAGCTTTCAAGCGCTACTCGTTATAGAGACAACCTCGAAGGAATCATTGCTTTAGCTGAAGGGAATTATAACAGAGCGGCGGAAATATATAGAAAGTTACTCGAAAAGAAGGAAGATCGCCTTAATACCATTATCTATAACCATCGTCTCGGTATGGCTGAGTATAATGCAGGCAATTACATGGATGCATACATGGCGCTGTCGAAAGCCTATGATCAGGGCAAAGACACTAAGCTGCCAATCATGGCGGAAGTTAACGAGAAATACTTTGAATTAAAAGATAAAGTGAACAGCTTATTTGGAAAAACGATAGCATAATACGAGCCGCTACAATAACTGAAGACGATTATTATAGCGGCTTTTGATGTTTTACAGATATATTGTCATTTTACTATTATTTTACACTTTGCCTTGAACTTACCATCCTTTGTAGTGACGGTAATTGTTGCCTTGCCCTTTGAAACAGCTGTAACTTTTCCGCTGCGACTGACACGTGCAACCTTTTTATTACTGCTCTTCCAGGACACCTTTTGATTTGTGGCATTATAGGGTTTAACTGTTGCCTTAAGCTTATATTTTTTCCCTATCTTAAGGGTCTTCTTTTTTTTGTTTAGCTTAACCTTTGTAACCTTTACAACTTCACTCTCACTCTGAGCCTTGACTGTAGTTGCCTTTTCATCATTTACTACAGTTCGCTGTGAGGGCTGCGCATCATTTATATCTGCGCTATTATCCTGTTTATCATCTGTATCTACTTTTTCAGGTGCTGAAGCTATTTCTCCGGTCTTCCAAAGAGCAAAATCATCCCATGCTCCCCAGCAACCGGCTGAAGCATTTGTACTTGCTCCAATTGTAAGCCTGGTTCCATCATCGGTTATTTCTATATTATCTATCGTAGGATTCTGGAATTCCTGCCATTTTGTCACGCCTGCCTGGGCTGATTTCTCTTCACCATTAAGTATGGCATATAATTTGAACTCATCATTTTCGCCGGCATCGCCACCTTCAACAAAAGCGCTAAGACTGTATATGCCTTTATTTAGAGTAACCTCCTGCTCAACGTTAAACTTAAATGCTGTTCCATACCAGAATTTCATGCACCACTCACCGGTATGAACATTGGATGAATCCTGCTTGATTGCAATTTCGCTTGTGGATACATCAGATGTAATTGTCCAGCCCTTATCTCCTTCTTCAAATCCGGGGTTAGCAAGGAAATTCATAGGCTTTATTGTCAGCTTGCAGGATACTGCAACGCCTCCGTCAACATCTGCAGTTCCTGATATCATATAGACTCCGGCTCCGCTTTCCATTGCCGTTTTTATATCCTCTTCGGACCAAACAATATTTACTTCTTTGGTTGTGCCATCATTGTATTTAGCAGTACCTGTTTCAGGCAGCTTTATTTCTTCATCAATTACGGCTTCTACAGCATTAACATCAACACCATTTAACCTTAACTTAGCCTTTGCACCTGTTCTCATGTAGCTGTACATTTTTGCAGATGCTAACGGATGTCCATAGAAGTCAAACCATGCTTCGTTTTCCACAACGGCGCCGCCTCCGCCATATTCCTGTACCCCTATGTCATAATCCCTGGCATAGGAGCTGGCCCAACCTGTACCATAATTTTCCCAGTTATCTTTATTGGCTTCTATAGATATTGCTACTTCATCTCCTGATTCACCATGCATATTTACAGGTAGCCATGCAGGTTCCCAGTAAAAAACTCCAATGCCATTTTCTATCGACGCAACTGCATCAACTACCCCTCTTACGGAATCTGCCTGTCCCTGAGGAGATACATCGAAGTTAAAAGGCTCTTTCCCTGCATCATAGTCCTCTTGTGTTTCAGTATTTGCGCAGCCATCAGCGTCATCGAGTGTGTATACATATGAAGTCTCGGTAACCATTACCTTTTTACCATAGTTATTGGCAATGGCGGACAGTTCATTTTTCAGGTTATCGAGCGTTCCATGCCAATAAGGATAATAAGATGATGCAAAAACATCATAATCAACATTCTTAAGCTGAGATGCATAATAATCATATCTGCCACCTTCAGGATTGGTAAAATGTACTGCAACCAAAATGTCCTTAGACACTTCTCTTACGGCTTCTGCACCAGCTGCAAACATTTTGAGCATTCCATCCCAGCTTTTTTCACCGGCAATACCGTTATTAGTCTCATTGCCTACCTGAACCATTCCAACATTAACACCACTGTTAATAAGATCTTTAAGGCTGTCAATTGTAAACTGTTTTAGTGTAGTTGCTTTAGCATCGACATCCATATTCTTCCAAGCTTTAGGTGCTGTCTGCTTCCCGGGGTCTGCCCAGAAATCAGAATAGTGAAAATCTATAAGAACCTTCATCCCTGCGCCGGTTGCCCACTGGCCTATCTGTATAGCCTTAGCCAGATCGCAGGTACCACCACCATATCCATTACCATTTTCATCGTAAGGATCATTCCATACACGGATTCTCACATAATTAACGCCGCAGTCATGAAGGAAATTGAAATATCCCTGATCATCCAGCTCATTGCCATCGTAATCATAGTATTTCACTCCTCCATTCTTCAGAGCAACATAGGAGCTGACATCAACACCGGTAATGAAGTTCTCGTCGCATCCTTCGACCTTATTTACAAAAATCTCCGCCTCCACTGCGGGTTCATCCTGTACAGGATCCTGGTTATCCATCTGAGTATCCTCTTCATCATTTTGATTGTTTTCTGTTTCATCGGGCGTATCGTTCTGGTCAGAACCATCATCCGAACCTTCGTTACTACTATTATTGACAGTATAAAGTCTGACATTATCAATATCTCCCCAGTACGAACTATTTATATGCCCCGAAAAGGCAATAGTAAGATCTGTCATTTCATCTGTTAATGTAAATGCCTCTGTTTCATAGGTGCTCCAGTTATCCCAGCCACAGGTTGTAATATTCCAGGATACACCAGATACAGTTGCTGCCAAACCAGAATCTGCCTCTGCTCCATCTGCATCAAAACAGAGTTTATAGGTTCCTGCCGAAACCCCTGAAATAGTCTGCGATAAACTCATCTCCTCCGCTTCTGAATTATTATTCCAATAATTAAAAAATGATGTAGTATTATTTTTTGCCCATTCATCCATCTTAATTTTGTAACCTGACACATCACCATCAGCGCCTTCAAAAGAAACATCCCATCCGGTTGTATCTCCGTTTTCAAAATCACCGTTTTTTACGAGTCCGGTATCCTTCCACTTAATTTCCTTTTCTTCTTCCGCATTACCATCAGAAACATTTGCATCTAATGAAAAGGAATCCTCTGTGCCTTCTGCTTCTCCGGTCGCATAAGTTGTAATCCCGGTCTGTCCGGTAATCATCATAACTGCCATCGCTGCACTTATGTACGTAACAACATTTCCATTAAATCTGCCGCTTTTCATTGTAATCCTCCCTTTTGCTATACCTGCATAACTAATTTGTTTAATATCACACAGCTCCTTCATCCTTTATAAATAGTTAGAATTCAATATTTACACTGTTTAAGCCTTCAGATGATAATAAAACACTCCCCGTTTCCTCTTTGTTTTTCTTTTTAAAAGCGGCAAGTAATTTCCCTGCAAGCATATTTCTTTTATCGGATTTATATCCTGAAAGGTCCTGCATATTTCCGGCGTCCATTCCAATAAGCTCAACGTTATCAGAGCAAACTACACTTATCAGGCTGTCTACATCAGGGACAGCTCTGCCATCTTCATCTCTCGCTGTTATCTCCACAAGATAGAATTCACCTGCCTTTTCCACCGATGCTTCTAAGGATGATGGCTTTTTTGTTGTAACAACTTCGCAAGTCTTAACAACTTTATCCCCCATATAACCTTCTGCTCTTAATACACCGGGTTCATAAGGTACATCCCATGCAAGATGAAGATCACCTGTAGTTGGGCGAAAACGTCTGAGTTCATCATCCCAGCTATTCATGGCTCCATATCTTGGGCATGGGGCACTCGCTTTTTCTGAAATAAGCTTATCGTTAATATATAGCTTTACTCTCTCACAGTTGGTATAACATATTACTGTTTTAAAAGTGCCCTCTTCGCCCTCAAAATTCCAGTGAGGAAGCAAATGAAGAGTTATATCTTTTTCATTCCAGATAGACCTGAAATAGTAATAAGCATCCTTTTTGAAACCGGCTGTATCAATTGCTCCAAAATTAGCGCCTCTTCTTGGCCAATGCGACTCACCAAGATAATCTATCCCAGTCCAGATAAAGTCACCGGCAACATAATCCCTGCTTGCTGTAAATCTCCAGAGTGCTTCATGTGTAAGCGATGCAGTAATATAGTTGTCATTAAAGTCTCTTGTCTGGCTATAGTCGCCTCTATCTCCACACACAGAAGGATTCTCAGAGCCTATCATTATCCTGTCAGGATATACAAGCTTATCATCTTCATAGAATCTTTCCGCTCTCTCTCTCCATCTTCCTACATAGTTATAGCCAACTACATCTATCTCATTCATAAATTCCTGTTTGGTTTCAATCCCCGGAAGAGATGCGATGTTATCACAAGCACTTGTTGTTAACCTGATGCTGTCTTCTTCATGAACTATATCAGATAGAAACTTAGCTATCTTAGGACCATCTGTGAAAGCCTGTTCAGGGATCTCATTTCCTATACTCCACAGAATTACTGATGGATGATTATAATCACGTCTTATCATTCTCTGTAATTCCGTTTTTACATCTTTACAGAAAAATTGACTAAAACCGTACGAAGGCTCTTCTGAAAAATAGTTTTCATTTTTATTCTTTCCAAGCATCCATTCGTCACAAATCTCGTCCATTACCACAAATCCCATGCTGTCGCACAAGTCAAGAAATCCCGGTGCCGGTGGGTTATGTGAACACCTGATACCGTTTACGCCCATGTCCTTTAACGTATTCAGACGTTTTTCCCAGATATCCTTATAGAATGCAGATCCAAACAAGCCACTGTCATGATGAAGACAAACGCCTTTAATCTTTATTTTTTCTCCATTCAGCTTAAACCCTTCATCACAGGAAAAAGCTATTGTTCGTATACCAACACTTTCTCTGCGTTCATCCAGAAGCTCTCCATCACAGAATACCTGAGTTACAAATGTGTAAAGATATGGTTTGTCTATTTCCCATAAAATTGGTCTCTGAACAAACATTCTTGTTGCAGCCTGTGATGTTTCATTTGAATCAAGGCAAAGTGTTGCACCAGCCTTGCATGAAAGCTGTCCCTTTTTATCCAAGAGCTGCCACTTTATTACAACATCCTTTTTTTCTTTCTCATAGTTAATAGCGCTGCTCTTTACATCAAGAATAGCCATTTTTTCATCATCAGTCACTTCGGCTGTTTCGACTTTTATACCAAAGTAATCCAGGCATTGCCTTGATGTTTTTCTTATATACACGTCTCTATATATACCCGAGCCTGTATACCATCTGCTATTAGGCTGCTTGCTATTATTTACTCTTACTGAAATGAGATTATCTCCCTCAACCAGTTTATCTGTTATATCTACCACAAATGTAGAATATCCATATGACTGACTTCCTGCCTTTAAGCCATTTATGTATATCTCACTTTCCATGTATATTCCTTCAAAAATGAGCTCAACATGCTTTAGTAAATCATCCTTGGAAATCTTTATTTTTTTTCTATACCAGCCAATTCCGGCATGAGCATAGCCGCCACCTGCCCCGCTCCTGTTCTCTTTCTTTGGTGCAAAATATGTATCCCAATCGTGTGGAAGCTCTATATGATCCCAGCCTTCATCGCGATAATCAATTTGGGCAAACTCACCGTTGCTGCAATCTTCACATATAAATTTCCATTCTTCATTTATTATCTTGGCATCTTTTAAATTCATCGTTTCTCCCTAAAATTCTCTTAAAAAGGGAGCAGTAAAACTACTGCTCCCTCCAGGTTGTCATAAGTTAAATACTTCGGAATAATTTCTACCTTTTTGATCTCACAGTCATTTTGTACCAATATTACATAATTAATTTCCCTGTTTCTCAGCAACATATGCCTCTGCCTGGGATTCAAGTTCTGCAATAATATCTCTGATTCCTGCATTTTCCAAAGCCGCACTAAATTCAGCAATTGACGCATCTACATCGTCTACAAGACCGTTTACAAGTGGTCCATAATAAATATCTACAGCAGCCTCAACAGCAGCAAACTGCGTTGATACATTTGTCGAATCAAAATTAAAGCCATCATAGATATGATCAGGTTTTATATTTGCGTTAAATGCTTCATCAAGCTGATCATATACTTTATCTACTTCTGTTTTGTTCTCGATATACTCCGTACGTGTAATAGTCATATTATTCCAGCCCCAATTACAGTTTGAGCTTACTCCATAGTTTGTTTCATCAATTATCTTATACTGGTCATCTCCTACAGCTTCCCAGTGCTTCCCTTCTATTCCAAGCATAGCAAGATCGTACACCTCAGGGTTTGTGTAGAACTCATTAAGCACCATCATAGCTCTTTCTTTGTTCTTACTGTTATTATTGATAGCCACACCATTATTGATATATGAGTTAACCTTCTTGGGCTGTGATGATACCGGATCAACGATCGTTACGTTCCATTCAGGATGCTCAGTCTCTGCCTGTCTTCCATAATTTCTGCAGCTTCCAAGGTTCCAGGCAAGTGTTGCAGTTTTCCCATTCAAAAGACCAACCTGACGCTCTTCAGTTGAATTCAAAACATCAGATGACCATGCTCCCATATCAGCAAGTTCTTTTGCCTGCTTGCAGTAATCTGCAAATCCATCCCAGTCAAGAAGATATGTAAATGATAAATCACTTGGATCCTGTGTATTGTATAGAATCATTTCACCACCATGAGGTGCACCACCTGTTATTGTATATCCTTTGTTTTGGAAATACTGATAATTGGGGCCACCCTGGCTCGCATAAAATCCATCATTAGCACAAGCCTTATAAAACTCTACAAGTTCATCCCAGTTTGTTATTTTTTCAATGCCATATTTTTCCATCAAATCGCCACGGATAGTCATTACATCCTGACCAAATTCATTCTGGTAATTTGGTACCATGTAAATATTGCCATTGATTTTTGCCTGTTCCCAAGCCATTTCCGGTACTACATTCCAAATATCAGGTGCATAGGTCTTTATGAAATCCTCTGATAAAGGATAAAATCCTCCGAGTGCCGCTGTCTGCTCATAATGGCACCAGCTTGATGCTGTAAATATCAAGTCAAAGTCTTCCTGTGAAGAGAATAAAAGTGAATATTTTGTATCATGATCGCCCCAGGACAAAAAGTCCACTGAAAGAGAACAGTTGAGCTTTTTCTCCAGTATCTCATTGATCTTGCCATATACTTCATCAAAGTCAGCTGTTCTATCACCTATAAGATACATTTTTAAGTCAACGTGTTCAGATGTATCTGGAACCTGACCAGTTGCCTCGTCTGATTCTGATGCTTCGCCTGAATCTGCAGACTCGCCTAACTGATCTGCAGGCGCTTCTGAGACTTCATTTTTCGCCTGACCACCGCATCCTGAAACGATTCCACATGTCATCCCCAATGCCAATAAAACTGATAATACCCTTTTTTTCATTACATCCTCCTTAAACTATGAAATACTTAATCTTTATCATTTAGCCCTTTACTGCACCAATTGTGATTCCCTGAACAAAATATTTCTGAACCAACGGAAATGCCAGTACAATAGGACCTGTTACCACTATTGTTAAAGCCATCTTAAGCGTCTGTGTCGGTAAGTTTACTGAATTAATAACAGAACTGCTAACACCTGAATTTGTGAGCATTTTTTTGTATCCTTCAATGTTGTTTACCTGCCTGTACAGGAAATATTGAAGAGGATATTTGCTTTCACTCTTTATATAAAGCATTGCATTGTACCAATCATTCCAATATGCAAGAGCTATGAAAAGGCCTACTGTCGCCAAGGCAGGTTTGATTAAGGGCATTACAACCTTAAACAAAATCGCAAACTCGCCACATCCATCAATCTTCGCTGCATCCATTAGTGATTCCGGAACAGATGAAATATAGCTCTTCATTATGAGAAGGTTGTAAACACTAAAAATCATAGGAAGCAGCAATGCCAAATAACTATCCTGGAGCTTTAGCGTTATGGTCATAAGCATGTAATACGGCACCAGTCCTCCACTAAAGAGAGTTGTAAAATAAAAGAAAAATGAAAAACCATTTCTCCATTCGAAGTCTTTCCTTGAAAGAACATATGCTGTCATTGTCTGCAGTAACAAGCCTATTGCCGTTCCGCCAAGTGTAAGTAAAATTGTGACCAAATACGCCTTTCCAACAACCAATGGATCTTTAAATACTGTCTTATAAGCATCCAGACTAAAATCCTGTATCAATAGGCTGAAACCATTATTTACTATTGCTTCCTCAGAAGATAAAGAGCCTGTTAAAACCATGATGAATGGAATAAGGCATAAGATTGAGATAATGCTGCAAAAACTGTATGCAAGAATGTTTAGAATGATCACTTCTTTTCCAGTTTTAACTTTTTTTGAAATATGTACCTGATCTGACATTTAGGCCTCCTTAAAACAAGGTGTAGTCTTTTTCATATAGACCCACAAGATGATTAGCCAATAGAATAGTTACAAAGCAGAGAATTGACTGAAATAAACCAATAGCTGCACCCATTCCAAAGTCCTGGCTTGTTAGAAGTGCCCTGTTCGTCAATGTATCTATAACATCTGTGTAGTTGAACAATAATCCATTGCTTCCCACAAGGTTATAAAACATATCAAAGTTTCCCTTAAAAATACCTCCTACTGACATCAGAAACAGTATTACTGTCGTTGGCATTATCATAGGAATCGTAACTTTGAAGATTCTCTGAAATACATTAGCGCCATCAATTGATGCTGCTTCATATATAGAAGTATCTATTCCCATAATCGCTGCCAAATACATGACAGACCCATAGCCTACACCTTTCCAGAGCGCAAAAAATACTATGATAGGTGGCCATACCTGGGGCAACGTATAAAATGGAATTTTCTCTCCTCCAAATAACGCTATAATTCGGTTCACAAATCCAAAATCTGAGCTAAATAGATTGAACGCCATAACACCTACGATTACCCATGAAATAAAGTAGGGCAAAAACATCATAGACTGAGAAATCTTTCGAAACTTTTTGCTTCTGATTTCAGTAAGAAAAATTGCAACCGCAATCTGCAGTATTGTTCCAAGTATTATAAATGCAATATTATAAAGAACAGTATTTCGCGTCACCAATCCAGCCTGTCCGGATTTAAAGAAAAATTCAAAATTCTTTAACCCATTACAAGGACTACCCCAAATTCCACCTCCATAGTTATATTTCTTAAATGCCATTACAATTCCAGTCATTGGGTAATATGCAAAAAGCAAAGTGTATGCCACAGATGGCAATAACATAAGTAAATACACCCTGTACTTATAGAGCTTATAAAAAAAACCCTTTTTCTTATTTTTCATACATTCCCCGTGAGATGTATTCAGAACTCAATACATCACATTTCCTTTCGTTTATATACGTTGTGCACAAACATCTGTATTACTTAACATTAAGTTTAGGAAAAATCACCATTATTCTCTAGCTTAATAACCTTCAATCTTTTAAATGTCTATGCCGCATTTTATACAAAAAAAATTTATGGCCTGCGCAATTTTGCGCTTAAATTGCGCATTATGTTGCTTTTTTGCGCAAAACCCTTGAATAGTATATTTCAACTCCGTATAATCAAACCATTATGAATGACAAGACAAACCTTAATGAAATAGCAAGAATTTTAAATATATCGACCACGACTGTTTCTCGAGCCCTTTCAGGCACAGGGCGAGTTTCAAAAGAAACCAGAAAAAAAGTTATTGAAATTGCTGAAGAACTTGGGTATTCGACGCCATCACAAAGGCGACTTGACACCTTTATACAGCCAACTAATCATAGTCATAATATTGGCGTTGTCATGGCAAGGGATTTGCTTTATGAATCAGATTTCTTTCATCAATGTCTGTTAGGAGCAGCCTCTGCTTTAGCTGACCATAACTATGAAACACTTCTGATTTTATGTAACACTGATGAATATGAACCATTAAGACCTGCTGCTGAGCGTGGAGATTTGGATGGTGTGATTTTTTTGCGCGCAATTTCCGGAGAAAAAAGTCACCCGTATTTGAAGAAGAAAAATATCCCTGTCGTTGTAGTAGGATCTGGTGTAAAAAATGCGTTGATGGTTGATTCAAACAATTTGCTGGCATGTAGAGAGCTCTGTTCAAATCTTGTTAATTGCGGTTGTAAAAACATTTCCTTTATTTGCGGGAATATAAATTATACCGTGAATAAAAATCGATTAGATGGTGTACTCATGGGAATGACCGATTATCGTTTGGAACCTAATCCCAATATTATATTCAAAGATATCGAAAGCTTTAGTTCCTGTAAAATTGCTGTAGAAACAGCGATACAAAGACGCGCAGATGGAATAATCTGCGGAGATGAAGTAACCACGATTTGGACATATGATATATTAACCCAGAATGGAATCTCGGTTCCTAAAGATATTCTTCTTGCTTCATGCTATGACAGTAAAGCGCTCTCCCACCATTCTCCAACAATTTCAGCAGCTCATGTAGACGCAAGAAAGATGGGAATTGAGGCTGGTGAAGCAATGTGCAGACTGCTCTCCGGAACCGAAAACAGACGTTTTATACCTGTTGAGCATACTATACACCTAAGAGAATCAACCAGATCTTTTTAACAGATATAATTTACGCTATCAAAAAGTAAGCCTCTTTTTCATCGTCTCAGTAACAAGATCTATCTGATCGTCTGTCATATCATCAAAACCGTATACAACGTATGGTTCTTCCAGCTTAAAAGGGAATGGCACTCGAAGCGAATGCCCCCCTGTAATCGCAGGAAGGCTTAAAGCCAAGCTCGTTATAGACTCTGTCCCATATAGCACAATACTGTTCATCATTGTTAATCAACATTAGTATCTTCTCCGATTCTCCTTTTCTTCTTTAATGTAAGAACAATCATGCCAACAATCAGCAATACTATCCCGATTAAAATGTAGAGCCCTGGAAATAGTATCATTGCTAAGGCAATGCCACCCACATCGTCACTAAACTGAGCTCTGTAATAGATATTTTGTAATGCCATCCATGCAAATACGGCCGACATTGTTACTGTAAAAATGGAGTATATCCATCTTTTTCGAATAAGAATCAATGTGAAAATGCAGATAATAGGCAGGATAAAATAACCGTATCCCCAAACGTGAATGATAACATTAGTCATTTCAAACCTTTTCCTTGTTTCAAGATTTTTGTTCCTTTAATGAAACGCTGATAGCTTCTTTTATCATTCCAATAATAGAGCCATAGCATTTCATAGTCCCCTGGCCTGAATCTTATCGTATTCAGTAGCTATATCTTTCATTGTCTCATAACGGCTTTTGCGGTCATCGGCGATTTCTATTGGACAATTAAGAAAGCCATGAACATAGTCCAAAAGAAAATCAAACAGTCTTTTATTCTTTGTATCCTGCGCATAATCAAGAATACCTATCCGGGTATTAAGATTTCGCATACCAAGGATATCATCACACACATGCAACCGCATCTCAGGAGCCAGATTTAACTTCTTTAGTGTATTGACATACATCTTAAGAAATTCCTCATCGTGATGATTGCCCAGAATGCTGGAGACATTAAAGTAATTAGTAAAAACAGAAGGAGCTTCTTCAAATACCAGGAGATATTTTTTAAAAAGTTCCATTGCCCATTTTCTCCTTAATTCTCGTGGGACATGTGTTTCCAAGTATTCTACACACTTGGAACCTTCTTCCCTGTATATCGAGAAAAAGGAGCAATTATATTTTTGATAAATGGCTTTAGCTTCTGCAATATTCATATGACAGTGGTCTCCTCAGTAGTATATCCCTTTATTTCTTTCCCATTGCTTATGTCTAGCATTGGCTACCCGACTTGCGTGTATTGCTGCTACCATTACCTATATACCGCGCAATAAAGTTCTTCCACTCCAAAACTGCTTACTGGTCTGTCTCCGCCGCGTATTTCAACCTTTGTGCAACGATTCTCAACCTTATGAATAAAAGCCGCTTTCTTTTCGGTGCTTTCTCGTTCAGCTAAGTCCTGGTCTTCATTTGCCCCCATGTAAACAGTCCATACGGTTAAGCTTCTTGTATATGGAAGATAAGCTGCGACTTTGTGCCGGAGAAATGAAGAAAGCATTTCGCCCTCCTGATACTCTAAGACCATGGCTTTCTGATCATCGTCTCCATTGCATATGCTCTCTCTGGTTGCATATATAATCATGTGTCGAACCTCATATCCTCTTGTAATAGTCATTTCATGTGTATGATAAAGTGTTTAAATCAATGTCACTTAATCACAGTACCCCTGCCAGCAGTGCCAAATACCCAACAACATTAATCGATGAATGCAGCAATATGGAAGCAAAAATGTTTTTATTCCAGTCATAGAACAGCGTTAAGATAACTGCCGGAGCCAGATAATAGAAGAATTCCAATGGAGCTACGATATGTATGCAGTCAAATAAAACAATGGAAACCATTGTAAGAACAAGCCACATGCATTTTCTTTCCGGTCTGCCAATAACGCTGTAGCGAAACACCATTTCTTCAATTATGGGAGCAAATACGCATCCCTGTATCACGCCAAATGCCAAAGGAACTGCATTCAGCTGATTCTTTACGTTCTCATTATTAACCGGCAGAATAGCATTACAATAGGTATTAGCTATCCAGAGAACAAACATAGTCAGAGCTAAATCAATTACCAAAACAATCAGCCATCTCAGATAAAATCTCCCGTCCTTCAATTTTCTAGTAGCAATCTCAAGCAATTCATCTTTAAGCTCCTTGTGAAACATCAATAATACAATCACAAAGAGTAACACGTATACCATGAATGATGCCCATTCACCAGAAATAATTGGTGCGATAAGTTCCCATAGCCCAAAATTTATAAGATAGAATAGGGCTATCATGCACATTCTTTTACTATATAATTCAAGATATTTTTTCATATCAGTACTCATACTTAATAGCTTTTTTATGATGCTTCTCAAAAGTGCTCTTGATGATGAGTCCAGTGCCAACTACTACCGGAACGAATACAAGCAGGATGTCTGTAAGCGATGAATATGCAAAATATAGCTCTGTTCCAAGAACGAGCGCTACAACTAATAGGCACAGCGACATCACAAAACATCCCCATGTAAATTTGTTTTTATTAACTACTACTGCTATTGCTGAAATTATAAGAAGAACCAGAACTATTGCAGAAGTGCTTACCCTGCCGATCCTGTAGAATCCGAATGATGATACGCGTACCATCTTGAACAGCATGAATAAGCCGATGATAACAAGAACCCATCCAACATTTCTTTTTGTCATACTTGTTTCCCTCCAAATGATAAAATTCCCCCAAGCTTCAATTATATGGTAAAAATCTCAGTAATAGAAGTAATCTTTTGTATATGCTCATTTTACTTAATGAGATAGTGCAAATACATTGTCAGATAGGCGAAATAGATGTCTATAAATCCCTGAAAGCACTGATTATTCCTGCGTTTACATGTTGTGATAATTTTGTGATAGTTCCGGGAGTATTATCCGATCAGAACATAAGAAAAGGGCAGCCACGGTAGCGATGCTTTACCAAGGCTGAGCCCGAGGTCAGAAGGATAAAAATCCAGCAAAGGTAGCGACGCTTTACCGGAGCGGAGGAACAGATCCTGCGGTTCTACTATGAGGGGTAAAAGATATCAAGGGCGGCTTAAGCTTCACCCAAAGGTATCAATATAGAAGTTAATTTGGAAAGGGCATGTAATTACCGATGTTCAACGCCCTCTTATCTGTCAGTATATCAGGATCCCTCTGAATAGCTTCCCAAGCCAAATCTAAGTAAAAATAAACCAGAATACGTTTAACGGTGTCATAGTCAAAAGAATAGATGTCCTTAAGCATTATTTCACCAGTCCAGGTCTCTGCAGACATTCCCATATTTTTTAATGTTTCCCTTGGAATATAGGCGATAAAATGAAATTCCCGCTTGTTGCTTTGCATTAGCTTAAAACATATTCCTGCGTTTTCAAAATGGTTAGGACTACATAACAGAGCCGGATCATAGCCAACAATTCCCGATAGTATAAATAAGTAATCCTTAAGTTCACTGCAATATACATTCAGAACCTTCGTATCTCGTAAGAACAACTCACAAGCAATTTTATGCCTTTTATTTACGACTTCGTTACGACGTTTTCCCCTTATTATATCCTTAAAATTTTTTTCTTCGGCTTCTGTTAACGCCTCTCCATTATTAAGCTTATTTTGTATGCGTTCATATAGCTCTGTAAAAGCAGTTCCTTGGGATGATTCTACGTTAACCTGAATATCCATTTCTTCTTCCAAACTCATAAAAAGGAGGAGATTCCTCTTGAGCTCACTTTCGTTGATTATCTTTCTGTTATCATCCACAGAGATATCTATTGTAAATTGTTTTTTGCTACGATGTGAATCATCGATGGTCTCAATTACAGGAGTATCGGTTGCTGAAGTCTTATCAGCTTCTTCAGGCATTTTGTGCAGTATTATTCTGGCATTTTCCTCTGCTTGCTTTTTCCATTCATGTAATTTTTCGACTGTATACTCTTCTGGATCTTTATCTATCAAATCAGAACAGTAGTTACAGAGCCATAATAGCAATTTAAGCATTTATAAAAAGATCATCTCCTACTATAATACTGATGAAAATATAAAGCTTTCATTTGAAGATGGCAGTACAATTTCTTTCAGGAAAGACTGCATTGATTGCATTTCTGCAGATAAACTAAACTACAATTGTGTCTATATAATTCGAGGCAAGCTTCATGAGAAATTTCATACCTATAATTTTATAATTGAAATGAGTCTATATATGAATTGAAGATAGAAAAGTGTTATATAAATTGTTTTTTGCAAGACCTTTTTGGAAAAAGTTGCAAAGTATTAATGGACAAACTTGCATGTCCATTTTGGACAAAGTTGCAAGGGGTTCCCGGCACCATTTAGGCACCGGAAAATCCATTGCAGGCTTGCTACTATCATCAAAGGTAAGTAATGGATGTCTTATCTGTTCCCTTGCTTAACCTGCTCATTAAACTTGCACGTTTCTTGTTGTCAAATGGATCCTTTCCATTACAACAGCGCTTTACATAATAGTTGTATGCATCAAAATCTTCATAGACATTCAGTCCTTTATGTAGTCAAAGGCAAGTTTTAGATCCTGTGGATTGGCGACAATACCCAGTTCTTCAGAAAGTTCCCTTACTGCAGCTTCACCAGGTGTTTCCCCGGAACGTACTCCTCCACCGGTCATGTCCCATTTACCGGCATAATATCTGGCTTTAAGCGAGCGCTGCTGTACTACGTATATCCCTTCACCTTCTCCGGGTGTGGGAGAATCCGCAGTTTTCATTATGATTAGTACATGTCTGTAATACTCGCCGGGGATCTTAACTTCATGTTTTTCTTTAATTTTTCCTGTAGGGATCCCATCCCTTGTATATACATCTATATATTCCATGAAATGGTCACAGCCCCAATTCTTTGCAGAGAGCGTCATATCTTTTCTGCTCTTTTTCTTTTACAGGCTTCGATGAATCTTTAAAACAGTGGTCAATAACATCTGCATCCTTTAGAAGTTCATCCATTGGAGAATCTGTCACGAGTTTATCATCGTGATGGTATATGGCAGAGCAAATGATATCAGTTTCTTCTTTTGAAGTGATGCCAAGTTCTTCAAGAATCTTTCTTGCCAGATCTGCTCCGAGATGGGCGTGGTCATCATATGAACCACTCTTATATGCATGAAGATCGTGAAGCATTCCTGACATAGCACCTAATTCCTCATTAAGTCCGCGCTTCTTTGCGAGAATTGTTGCCGCAAGTGATACGCCGTAAAGATGAGCTGTTGCGCTAGCCCTTTTGTCGGAGTCAGTAATGTTAGCCAGTTCATTGTCGATATATGTCCTCAAATCTTTTAATCTACTCATGTGTACCTCCGGATGCTATGAATTATTTTTCTAATAAATTGGTATTATTACATTTCATCTTCTGTTTCACAGGGCGGTCTATGATAAAATCCCTTGCATCAAGCTCTCTTCTTCTCCAAAAAGATTGAGTTGCTTAGCTCCCTGTATCATTTTGTTATACTCATTCTGCTCTTTTTCAGATAGTTCTCTTGCCACAGATAAATCTCCTACCGGTTAAGTGTTGCAAAGTGCTCTTTTATTATATTCCCTTATTCATTAATAGGCGAGACCAGACAATGCTATTGAGATTTCCATAACACTGCCTAGTCTCTTTGTTATTTTGCATATACGCTAAAATCAATAAATTCTGTGGGACGAATCCAATCTGTTAAAGCTGTTGCCTACATCAGGGAACAGGCAGGTGAAAATGTAAACATCCTGTTCATTCACATACCTCCATAAGATGCCTGATTTACGCATCCTTATATGCTGACAGCGCTTCCGTAAGCTGAAGGGTATAATTCTTTGTCAGCTTTGAAGCACCAAGTGGATATGAATCCGGAAGAACTTCTGAGCACACCTCCGGTTCCCAGTAAAAAATACCAAGCCCTTCATTATCCGGTACTCTCTTAAGCATCCTTATTGTGTCTCCTATGAGCTGTCTTGTTTCTTCAGCCTCATATTCCGGTCCGCCTATTTCTGCTATCATAACAGGTCTATGGAATCTTTCCCTGTACATATCAATACATCTTGTCCAGTTGCTTATACTTGAATCGACATTTTCTTCAGGATTCTCCTTATTTATCAGGTCACACCAGTATGGGTAATCCGAAAATCCAAGTATATCTGTCAGCCCACCATTATCAAAAAAGTTTTCCAAAAAAGGCATTACCCAGTCAGGATGCTGACCGCTTGCAAGGTGAAGAACAACTTTACAATCCGGAAATACCCTTTTTACAGCCAGATACCCACTGTTTATGTATTCAACCAGCTGTACAGGATGTTTTTCAAGATCCCCCATAGGATGCATCATCCCTGGATTTATCTCATTTCCAACCTGAACCCATTCAGGAGATATACCCATATCTTTCATGATGTTCAGAACATTTTCAGTATGCTCGCCAACCTTTTTACATAACTCCTCATGGGATAGTCCGGCCCATGCCTTGGGAATATACTGTTTTTTTGGATCTGCAAATTCATCACTATAATGAAAATCCAGCATAATGCGCATGCCGGCTCTTTTTGCCCTTAAAGCGGCCTCAGCCACCCTTGATGCATCGCAGTATCCAAGCATTACCATAGTCCCGTCTTTTTCCTCAACATAGCCTTCCCTTGGAGGATCGACAAATATCCTGAATCTCACTGAATCAGTACCTTTTTCCTTTACTGCCTCCAGACACGATACATTTTTACCTTTTTCATTAACCCATTTAAATCCCCTGTCCTCAAGCTGGGTCATCCATCCAAGATCAGCCCCATATGCAAATTTATTCTTCATCATCAGTAGTCCTTTATTCTTGTTATTTTAGAAAAGCCGCACATGGCGGCTTTTCCGTTTGTATTATTTATCTCGTTGCTTTCCATGCATCATACTGTGTGCTGAATTCATCAAGAACGTTCTGAAGGCCTGAATCATAGCAAGCTTTGATCATCTCATCTATTGTAGAATCCACATCATCTACAAGTCCAAGCTCCAGCATGGGTACATAGTCATTAAGCACAGCACTTACAGCCGCCTTGTAATCAGCCACATTTGAATCATCAAATACAAATGTTACTGTAGGATTATTAACTACCCTCTCCTCCCAGCTTTCTGTTACCTTTTCAGCCCTGGGATCACCACCTGCTTCTTTAAGATCCCCATTTTTGATAGCCCATGATGCAGAAATCGCATATGCAGCAAAATCTCCTGCCTTATCAGTTTCCGTATATTCGCCCGCATCATTTATCGTATAGTGCTCATCTTCTACTCCAAGAATCCAGAGATGGTTAAGATATGTATCACACTTCAGAATATCCAGTACCATTGCTGCTCTAGCAGGATCAGCACTTCCCGCAGCTATGGCCATGTCATTATTTGAATAACATTCACAGCCTACAAGATTGTTCTTTGTAAGGTCATAAGCAGCACCAACTACCCCCTCAGTCTGCTCTGCCTGTTCTATATACGTGAATACTGAGGTATTCCATGCGATTGATGCACCCTGAAGATTTCCAAAAGCATCGTCATCGGTAACAGTGTTTGTAAGGGCACTTCTGCTCCATGCTCCCGCATCTGCCAGTTCCTTCATGTCATTGGCATAGCTTTTGAAAAGATCTGTCTCATATACAAGCTTGATATCAGATGCTTCAGGCAGTGAGCCCTCTTTATAGTTATAGATAAGGTCAAAGTAATCACTGTCAAGAGCAAGGAATGTATCCTCCTGCTGTCTGTATAAGTCCCAGAGTTCGTTGTTATCACCCGAAGCTGCAAGCGCATAAATTCCGCTTTCCGGTGTCTCTTTTTCAGCGATAGTCTTTGCATAATTCATGTAATCATCCCAGTTATCAAGTGAACTGATACCATATTTATCTGCAAGATCCTGTCTTATTGCGACTATCTTGCCCATAGGTGATGCCTGGTTTGAAGGAACCGCAATTGTCTGACCGGAAATTGTTGTCTCATCCCAACTCTCAGCTGCCTGGAATCTGCTTGTGAGAGGCATGTTTTTTGAAATAAAGTCGGTATCAAGCACGTAGAACGATCCTTTTGCAGCCTCCGTGTACATAAAACACCATGGTGCGGTGAAGATAAGATCTACCTGACCGCCAGTAAGAGTAAGCGGATACATCTGCTGATAATCTGACCAGCTGAGAAAACTTACTTCCACTTCTGTATTAAAGGGCTCGAGATATTCATTTGTCTTTGCAAGAACATCATCCCACGCAGCAGGCGTATCACCTATGAGCGTAATATTCACGGTCTTATGCTCAGACAGATCTACATCCCCATACATTTCAGGAGTAGCTTTTACGATCCCTTCTCCTATTTTTGCAGGAAGCTCATCAAGCGATACAGATGCTGACGTTGCAGTAGCTTCGTCCTTTATCTCTATATCTCCTGCGTTTTCCATACTCCCGCTTTCTGTTTCACTTGAAGCTGATCCACATCCTGCAAGCATGGATGCTGTCATAATCATGCTCAGAATTACTGACAATACCTTCTTTCTCATTATTATTTGTCCTCCTTTAACTCTTTAACCCCTTAAGGGTAATCCTAACTATTTTTCATTACACATATATCAAAGATTTCTTCCCTAAAATCTCATCATCCCTTGACCGCTCCTATCGTAAGTCCCTTGACAAAATATCTCTGGACAAAGGGATACAACAGCACTATCGGACCTGTCGCGATTATAGTCATTGCCATCTTCATTCCCTCAAGTGGTATGGATGGAAGCGCAATGCCTGACTTTTCAGCCACTATCCTCATCGCCTCTGCACTCCCCAGGATCCTCTGAAGGTAGTACTGCAAAGTGAACATATCATCATTTGTTACAAACAGCATGCAGTTATACCAGTCATTCCAGTATGCAAGTGCTGCAAACAGCGAAAGCGTTGCTATAAGAGGCTTGCTCAGTGGAAGTATCAGCTTTGCAAATATGGTTATGTCGTTTGCACCATCGATTTTTGCAGACTCTGTTATCTCTGCGGGAATACCTGCCATGAAAGATTTTGCAATGATCATGTTCCATACAGAAAACATCAATGGAAGAATGAGTCCAATGATACTGTTTTTAAAATTCAGATAGCGTGTGCACATCAGATACCACGGAACCAGTCCACCATTAAAAAGCGTTGTGAAGAAAAAGAAAAATGAAAACTGGTTTCTCCAGGGGAAATCCTTCCTGCTCAGCACATATCCTGTCATTGTCGCCATAAGGACAGAAAGAAATGTTCCTATAGCTGTCACACTTATTGTCATCCCATAAGATTTAAGTATTGCTGTGGGGTTCTTAAGGCACAGCGCATAGCTTTGAAGGCTTAGCTCCGAAAGCTTTGGAATCAATGGATAGCCATCCCTTATCAGTGATGTCTCACTTGTGATTGATGCAACTATTATCAGGTAAAAAGGGATAACGCATATAAGAGCGAACAATCCGACTACTACTGAACCGACCACATTTACAGCCATCTGGTCACGGCTTACCTTCTTTTTCTTCTTTTCACCTGTTTTAGCAGGCATTCCTATATCTTCAATATCTGAGCCTTCCGTAAGGCTTATAACATCAGCAGACATTTGCCACCTCCTTAATAAAGTGCGTAATCAGGATTTGCTTTTTTAACCAGCCTGTTGCATACCATGATGGTTATGAAGCAAAGAACTGACTGATACAGACCAGCCGCTGCAGACACTCCCACATTCCCATTGTCGATCAGAAGTCTGAACACATATGTGTCTATAACATCCGTCATCGGCTGAAGGAGTGCATTGCTCTTAACGGTCTGGTAGAACAACCCGAAATCTCCGCGGAAGATGTTTCCTATACCAAGAAGTACAAGGATCATCATCGTTGGTAGGAGGGAGGGAATTGTAAGGTATCTTATCTTCTGCCATGCAGAAGCGCCATCGATCGAAGCGGCTTCAAACATTTCCTGATCCATACCGGTTATCGCCGCCAGATATACAACTGAACCATATCCGGTCTGTTTCCATAACTTTAAAAAGATAAGGACAAAAGGCCATGCCCCGGGTGTGTTATAAAGGTCAAAAGGTGTTCCGCCTAATGCTGTTACTACGTTATTGAATACTCCCCGCTCATAATTGAAAACATTGTAGATTATGGCTCCTGCGACAACCCAGCTAATAAAATATGGAAGGAACATCAGGGACTGCACTGTTTTCTTAAAAGCCTTGTGTATGATCTCGTTCAGAAGGATCGCACTTCCCATCTCAAATACAACGCCAAAAGCTATAAATGCTATGTTATATAGGAGCGTGTTCCTTGTTACCTGAAACAGCTTCCCTGAGATAAGTAGCGCCTTGAAATTGTTAAGACCATTCCAGGGTGAAAGATATATCCCGCCGTTATACTGATATTTCTTAAATGCCATTATTATTCCTGTCATTGGAATGTAACTGAAAACTATAACATATATGAGTGCTGGTAAAAGCATCACTAGTAGCATCCAGTGTCGTTTCAATTTTTTTATCATACCCATGCCTCTTTTCTGATACTTGAATCGTGTCTATGTCTGATATTTACTATGATTCATGCATCTGTCTTGATTAAGATTCTATAGTCTTAGAGAATCCAAAACAATGACACGAACCGACTTCCGTGTTAGAATTTGTATCATATATGGGAATGAATAGGAGCCTAGAAATATGTTAAAAGAGATATCAAAAGATTATATAACCAGCACTAATCCTAACGCTTCGTTCAATATAAATACCGGAAGTGATTCAAATTATTATCAGTTAAAACTACCGTATCAGATAACGTACGAGTTCTGTAGCGGGACCGGAGAAAATGACTATATGAACGCAATTACCTTCTCAGAGGATGCGTCATTCTATGCAAGAGATTCTTTTTATGGTCACGACAGGGCTTTTCACGACCATCCCCTGCATTTTCATGATTATTATGAGATTATGATTGTCCTAAGTGGGACCTTAACACAAAGAATCGAGGATATTGATTACAAATATCCAGCAGGGACATGCTGCCTTATAAACAGAGGAATAAGGCATGCAGAAAACTTTGATACTGAAGCCAGTATTCTGTTTGTTGGACTATCAACAAGCATGATAGGTGAGCTGTTTACAGTAGCAGAACATTCTTCGTTCCATTCAGAAAAAGAATTTATGAAGAGTGATCTATACAAATTCATCATATCTGATCTGGATAACCCTGACCGCAAAGCATATCTGGATATGATACCAGCATTTAATAGGTCGTCTGGCTTAGTGCAGCTTGGTGAATTGACCACTGAAATGCTGAATACAATGATGTTTTCTCACTTTGGATCCTCATATAAAATGAGGAGTCTTCTTAGTGAGCTTCTGTATTTCATATCCTCCAATGTTAATTATCACTGTACTGAGGTTGAAATGGGTATGGGAAACGACCAGCTTCTTTTCAGCCGTATAGACCATCTTATGAATGAGAAGAATGGCAGAATTAGCCGTGCAGAACTTGAAAAAGCACTAAACTACAGTGGCGATTATCTCAACAGAATCGTGAACAAATTTACAGGCATGTGCCTTTATGATTATGGTATGACATTTTGCCTAAAAAAAGCTGCAGAAGATCTGACAACAACCAAAGCATCCATCACATCTATTGCCCAGAACCTGCAGTTTTCCAACCGGACACATTTCTATTCTCTGTTTGAAAAGCAATTTCATATGACACCTAAAGAATACAGGACAAAAATGACAAAATAAGTTTAGATGAAGCTAACCACTATTTATAAAGCTTATAGTCATGAGAGGTTCATTATATGGGTTTTGTAATGGGAAAATGCCCTAATTGCGGGGCAAATTTGAAAATCAATGAGGATCGTGATGTTGCGGTATGTCAATACTGTAATACTCCTTTTATTGTTGAAAAGGCCATTAATATATACACTGCAGAACAAATGAATTTGAAAGCAAATTATGTATATGTAATTAATGTTGTCCAAAATAGCAATATTATGATTACAGAGGCTATCAATAATGCGGATATTCTTTGCCTGGGTATATAAAGAAAAAGGGCCATCATTTTGACAGCCCTTTGCTTTGATTATTTTCCGCGAAGTTCCATGAGGTTTGGTCCTTTTCCTGCAAGCATGTCTGTCACACGTTTACCGATAAGGGTCGTATAGATAGGGTGAGTAAGGATATAGAACTGATCCTCTTCTATAGCATTAAATACTCTCATTCCCACAGAATCTATAGGCATACCTGTTACAATAACCTGCTCTGCTATTTTCTGACCCATAGCGAATTCCTTGCTTGTGTAGTAAGGATCAGATGCATCCTTGTACTGCTCAGGGCGGTGTCTTTCAGCATGGTGAAGGTCTGTCTGAACAAATCCCGGACAATATATGCTAACGGAAATATCTGCGCCTTTTGCCTGAAGGTCATAGCTAACACTTTCAGAAAGTGCAACTGCAGCATGCTTTGTAGCGTGATAAGCGGGCATTCCATTTGAAGTGATAAGTCCTGCTACTGAGCATGTGTTCACGATATTGCAGTGTGTACCCTGCTTCATCATGATCGGAATAACCTTGTGCATGAAGTAAACATGGCTAAGGAAGTTAGCGTGTGTGATCCACTCCCAGTCTCGAACCGGTGTGTCCCAGATATCACCAGGAACCACAACACCTGCGTTATTCATAAGAAGGTCAATCGCGCCGAATTTTTCAATAACTTCATCAACCGCTCTCTCACAGTCTTCTACCTTTGTTACATCTGCCTGGATAGTGAAGATTTCTGCAGCTCCAAGCTCTTTTGCTTCCTTGGCAGCTGCTTCTACTTCGTCCTTTTCGATATCAAGAGCAGCGATGCGCATGCCTCTCCTTGATGCTTCTTTTAAAAATTCTTTACCAAAACCATTTGCTGCACCGGTTATCAGTGCAACTTTATTCTTGAATTCTTTCATCTGAAAACCTCCCCTTTATAGTGTTGATGCTCTGCCAAGTGCATCTGTTGTAGCTTCCGCAATTCTTCCGGGGAAGTTTGCATCGCCGAGTACTATTACATTGTCAAAGTTCTCTTCAAACTGTGCTGATACATCATTTGAGCGTACTCCAAGTGCAAGAACTACTGTACCAGCAGGAATTTTTGTCATCTGTCTTGTTACTGTATTCATTACAACAACTGATTCTTCATCTGCAGACATGAACTGCTGTCTTGTCATGACATTTACACCAAGTTTTCCGAATCTGATGGTGAAATCAGCGATCACAGAGCGGTAAAGACCTCTTCCGATGTCTTTTGTCATCTCTACAAGAGTAACTTTATTTTCGCCTCTTGTTGCAATGGTCTCAGCAGTCTCCATACCTGTTACACCGCCGCCAATTACGACAACGTCGCCCTTTACTTCCTTTTTGCCCATCAGATATTCTTCAGCAGTGATAACATTAGCGCCATCAACTCCGGGAAGTCTGGGAACGATAGGTGTTCCACCAGTCGCAACAAAAACAGCTGTGGGATCAAGTGCCTTTACAGCATCTACAGTGCCTTCTGTATTAAGTCTGACTTCGATGTTGTTTTTCTTGATTCTGCAAACAAGAGAATCAAGATAAGCCTGAAGCTTTTCCTTCATGATAGGCTTTGTTGCAATATTAAGCTGTCCGCCAAGAGAGTCTGCCTTTTCAAAAATTACAGGCTCAAAACCTCTCTCCTTAAGTGTGAGTGCTGAAACCATTCCAGCAGGGCCTCCACCTATGATAGCAACCTTTCTGCCATTGCCAGTCTTTTCTACGCAGCTATAGTCAACTTCTCTTCCGCACTTGGGGTTAACGGCACATTTGATATGTCCTCCGTCTGAAAGTGCAGTGAAGCAGTATAGACATCCGATACACTTGTTGATCTCATCGCCTCTGCCTTCCTTAGCCTTGTTTGCCCATTCGGGATCAGCAAGATGAGCACGGCCAAGAGCAATATAATCACAAACGCCCTCCTCAAGAAGTGCTTCTGCAACTTCAGGATCCTTGATGTTATTTGTTGCAATTACCGGAATCTTTACATTTTTCTTGATAGCGGATGCGAGATGTTTCTTCCATCCCTGAGGATATGAAGAAGGCTCGATAATTGTTGTAGCAGATTCATAGATACCGCTTGAAACGTTGATACAGTCGATGCCGAAGCTCTCAAGTGTTCTTGCAATCTTGATTGTATCCTCAAGCTTTAATCCGCCTTCTACAAATTCATCAGCTGAAATTCTCACTGAAATAAGGAATCTGGGACCACACATGTATCTTATACCTGTGATTATCTCCTCAAGAATTCTTATTCTGTTGTCAAAAGATCCGCCATATCTGTCCGTTCTCTTATTTGTATATGGAGAAAGGAATTCATTTAAAAGGTAGCCATGAGCTGCGTGAAGCTCGATTCCGTCCATGCCGGCCTTCTGGCAGATGACAGCACCCTTGATAAAATTCTTTACAAGTGCTGAACACTCTTCTGTTGTCATCTCCCTTGGCATTTCCTTAGTAACCTTACACATAACAGGTGAAGGAGCAACAATCTGTCTGCCGCCTATCATGGATGATTTATTTTCCCTTCCTGGATGCTGAAGCTGAACAAGGATTTTTGTTCCATATTTGTGTACACGCTCAGCAAGCCTCTCGAGATGAGGAACATGTCTGGAATCTGTAGCTCCCAGCTGATTAGGTGTACCAATACCTTCTACCTCATCTACTCTTGTGATTTCAGTGATAATGAGACCCACACCGCCTTTTGCTCGGTCTTCGTAGTATCTGATAATGTGCTCGTTAGCTTCTCCTGTTGGATCTGCCAGCGAAACTCCCATCGCAGGCATTACTGTGCGGTTCTTGATTCGCACGCCCCCTATACGCCCACTTTTAAACAATTTTTCGTAAGCCATAAGTACCTCCTTTAAACATATAAATGCTACTTATTGTGCATAGACTACAACAATGTTTCGATTTAGAGTTGCATCCATGAACATCAATGAATACAATAATTTTACTGGGCTATAAAATAATGGTCTAGATTTTGCCTGCATAAACAGATGAGCATATATTGTGCTTGATGCACAACACAAATGGAGATGGATTTTATGAACTTTGAAGAAATAGCTGAAATAATGAAGAAAAGCTGCAACTGCAGCATAAACGTAGGGAATTCAAATCCGGAACTTACGCACTTTTCATTTTTATCTGATGGCATGCCATTAGATGATCCTTCGTGCCTCTATATTGGAAAAGTGGATACTGATACTATCAGAGAAACTGAAAAATCCCCCTGTATTCTCACAACAACAAAAGGACTTCCTGAAAATATCTCATTTATATATACAACAGATAAAGAGATGATGAACTGTATGAACGCTCTTACTTCTGCATTTTTCAGAGCCACTGACCACGAGAGCAGATTCAGGCATCTGAAAGAGCTGTCCAAGGAAAATATCTCCATAACGGAGCTCATAAACAAATCTGCCCTTTTCCTGGACAGATCCATTGTTCTTGCAGACTTAGGATTTAAAGTTCTTGCGCACTCCACTTCCGTATCCATCACTGACCCTTTGTGGCAGCGATATATAGAAAAAGGATCCTGCACTTTTGAGTTTATTAATGCAATGAACGAGCTTATGCCTGCCCAGAGTCTTCCCAAGACTTCTGCCTGCTTTCAGGTCACATGCACCAGCTCTACAGAAGAGAAACTGGCTTCACAGCTTTTCATAGAAAACAGGCCGGTAGCATATCTTGTTTTGCTCGATAACAACCGTGGTCTTACATCATTTCACAAGACATATCTGCCAAAGATAAGTGAATTTTTGTCAGCTTTTATCAATATACATAATACATATCCTGATCTGTCAAAGGACGATACGGATATGTATATTAAGCTTCTTGATGGAAGTGAGGAAGATTTAAAGAGTACTGAGAAAATGCTGCCCAAACTACCTGAGCATACGTTTTGTGTGGTATTAAAGCCAATCCATCACTCAAGACATGAGCTCTTTTTTATCAAAAGAACTCTTGACTCCATGATACCCGGGAACACAATATTCATCTTCAGAGAACTTGTTGTTGTTATCTCTTCATATGTCGGCATAATAGGTGACATAGAAAATAACGATGAACTTCTAAAAAATGTATCGGATGTAGGAATAAGCCCGGAGTTTAATTCGGCTTCTCTTTTCCCTCAGAGTTTCCAATATGCTCAAGAGGCATATCGTATAGGAAAACAAATTGGAAATCCGTCTAAAGTACACAGATATGAAGACTACAGATTTTACCATCTTCTTAACCATGTATCGGATATAAGCCTTTTGCAGTCTTATATACATCCCGCTCTATATAAGCTTCACCGTTATGACCTTGAGCACGACTCAGATCTTGTTGAAACCTTAAAGGTCTTTCTGAGCCTGTCCTGCTCCATAAAGGATACTGCAGATGCACTATTCCTACATAGAAACACCATGAATTACAGGATGACCAAGATTACAGAAATTACAGACATTGATCTAAACGACGCAGCAACTGTGTTCAGGCTTCAATGCTCATATCAGATCAATGGGATTCTTCATTTATTCTGATAGTTTTTTTTTCATCTTATGATGTGGGTGTCAAAAGTATAGAAACACCCTAAAACTGCACATTGATAACTGAGTAAAGCTATGTTTTAGTGCTGATCTGAGGTAAAATATTAGTATCAAATCCAGTATTTTACGAGGTTTAAGCCATGTCGTTCGTCTTAAATGATCATCAGCAAATGTCTCTTTTTGATTCCCTTTCTGTGTAGTATAATCGTTATTTGAGGGGAAGAAAAAAGTTTTAGGGGAAAAATTTATGAAGACAATCAAAGAAACTCTCTTACTTTTCATCACATCCATGATGTGTATTTTTTCTGTGTTAGGGTGTTCATCCATTGTATCCAAAGCGGCGTCAAATGAAGCAGCGACTGAGGTTCGATTCGAAGGAGATCATGTTCACTTCAAAACAATATCAGAAGGTTATTATGCCTGCATGATAGCAAACAGCCAAAATGGAAGCAAAGATAAAATCTTTTTTTACGGGTATATTTCCGGCTCTAACTTAGACAACCCGCGCCTTGGAACCTTTCAGAATGTTTCGCTTAAGGCAAATGAAACTATTGATTACAAAGGAAGCTGGAGCTATAACCAGCTGGGGAAGATGACTTTGTATGTTTTATATTCATCCGAACCCATTACACTTTCTTCAAGTAAGGCATACATAAGTGATTATAAAAAGAATTCCAAATTAAGAATTTCTGAGTATTCAACGACTATCAGCAAGAAAACACCTATGGCAAAGGATTATATTGTAGGAAAAGAAGTTGGTGTAAAAAACACGTACGTATCTTTCAAGGCTGTGTCATCGGATTTGATTGCTGAGTATTACAGCTCTCCTTCAAGAATTGAAGCAGGTTGTACTGTAGAGTTTTGTTTGACAAACAACGAATTTGTTATCAGAACCATGTCAAGTGATCTGAACAGCTGCGCAAACTCTGATTCTGTGAAGATAAAGTTAAAGGATATACCAGATAGGTACAATGTTACCCTGTCTTATACCGGTGGGGGAGGTTTTGCCAGCCTGGATCCCAGGGAAATCAGCAAAACAGACTGGGGTATCAAAGGGGCAAAGTTTAATCTTTATAAGACAACATATAAAGGATCCAAGTTCAAAGAATGGAAGATTATATCAGGTAAAGCGACAATAACCAATGATACTCTTGTTCTTACAGATTCAGATGTTGAAATTCAAGCAGTTTTTGAAAGAGATCCTGATTATGCCCCTTCAGAGCCTGAAAAACCCATGTGCACAGTATACTTCGATCCAAATGGCGGAAGCGGAACCATGAAAAGAATATCTGTTGAGCAGGGATCATATTACACATTGCCGTCATGCACATTTATAGCTCCTAAAGGCAAAGAATTTGATAGGTGGGACATGGGTGAACCGGGTTCAAAAATCAGGATTACCGGATTGACAGTACTACAGGCTTTGTGGAAAGATAGAACGGTAGAAGAGCCGGAACCGGCAAAAGATCCCGAGCCATCAGAAAATTCTGGGCCATTAGATAATTCCAAAACAACAGAAAAGCCCGAAACATCAACTCAGACCGAGGGGGCTCCTAAAGTAAAGGAAACACCCACTTCCCATGAAGCTGAACCGGCAGCTTCCGAGGATATCGATTCAAAACAAAAGACCACGAAGTTCTCAAAGCTCACAGCCCAAAAGAATAGCATTACTCTTAAATGGAAGAAGCAGACTAAGGGCGGAATCAAGGGCTATGAGATTCAGTATAGTACAGATAAGGCTTTTAAGAAAGATGTTAAGACTGTTAATATTGGCAAGACTAAAACGACATCAAAGACTATAAAGAAACTTACGTCTAAGAAAAAATACTATGTCAGAATCCGAACATATAAGAAATCTGGCGGAGAAAAGATATACTCCAAGTGGAGCAAATCTAAGAGTGTAAAGGTTAAATAAAACGGTAAAATCGGAGGTGTTCAATATGAGCATCTCCGATTTTTAGATATATTATGTGCTATATTCTTCAAGCTTATCTTCAAGGGTATCTGCAAATGCAGCCGCTGCATCTGGATTTGCTAAATCATCTTCGATATACGAAAGGGTCTCATCGATATCAGCTTCTGCAATTTCGGTAAAATCGTAATCATATCCTTCAAAGACCATGTTTTTCCCTCAGCTTCTTCAAAGATTTCCTTCCATCGACAGTCCGGCCGTTCTCGTAGTCTGAAATACCCCTGTTGACAAGAGAAGCCTCATCAATCTTTCTCATAGTACGTTCATAATAATCTATATCCATCACAACAAGCCGGCCATATCCATTTTTGGTAACAAAGACAGGCTCATTTGATTCAGCACATCTGCGTTCTATTTCTACAGTGTTTTTTAAATCTCTCATTGGAACTATCTGCATAACGTGCACCTCCTTTGTGACTAAATTATATACCAAGTATAGCCACAAAACAATATAAGAAAAAATTTCAAAGTCTCTCAAACATAGTTTTATTCAGTTATCAATGTTCAAAAAATATGTCAAGGTCACGTATAAATGTGACTTTTGGCACCTACATCATTATATATTTTAATTACTCATCTTCCTTATAATCTATCCCTCATATATAACAAACTAAGTCTTTTAGGCACTTCCGGCAATTTGTCTACATCCTACCAATATCTGTTTCGCCTCTCTTCAAGCTCTATAAGTGCGTCTAGATAAAGGCTTTGCAGTTCCGATTTACTAAGACTGTTTACATAGTCCCGGAGTTCTTCGTAGTGGCGATTTTCTTCTTCCTCTTCTTCCTTTTCCCATTCCTCTACCTGCTTTAAAAAGTCCTCTGCAGCTTTGGGATATGCCGTAAAATACAAGGCTATCATGTGCTTACAGATAACTCTTCTTCCATCAGCAAACGGACATGTACAAGATGATTTTCTTGGATGTGCTATATCAACATGGACCCTGTAGAGGTTTTCGCCCCTTACTGTACCATCTATCGTAGTATCACTGGTCTTTTCTACTTCTTCTACCTTTTTACTGTTATAGTAATCCATACCGCGCCATACAGAATTCCCACTGGCTATTTCAATAAGTCCCATGCTTCCCCTTTTTATGCCAAACCTCTTTATTTTTATTCTTCAGGCCAGACAGAACCAACATCAAGCCCTTTTTCTGTAAGCCATTTATCTGTAGCCTGGACATATTTTTCTTTCCCATCATCTGAAACAAGAGTTATAGAAAGCTTCGGTTCTTCTCCCAGCTTTAGTTCCTCGCATCCGTAATCACCGTCAAAAATCTGTTTTATCTTCCACATGAATTAAACCCTCGGTTTTATCATACTCCCAAGCATTTCAAGCGCCTTTTTATAGGATTCTGCCATGTCACTGGGGCTTTTTACTTCAAATCCAAGTCCTGTCAAAGTCTCAGTATCACTAATTTCTGCCATAATTAATGTCTCTTTTTCTGCTAAGTGATGCATTTTGCAGTAGTTTACGACATCGTCCGTAAAGCTTACTCCGTCTGCTCTGTCCATGGTTTCTTCAAACATCTCACTGTGCTCATTCAGCCAACTTATATCATTTTCAGACTCTATTACCATGACAACCTTCGAATGATATCTTTCCCTGAACATCTTTATCTGTTTGGTCAGGATTTCCCTGTCAGCATCCCCATAGCATACAATTATGTTTGCGTATTTATTTCCGTTCATCATTGCCTCATTATCTTCTTACTAAATACTTCCAGAGTCAGGTCATTCTGCTCTGAAGGCTTATCCTTCGGGTCTATGAAGATGGCTGTTTCACTAAGACTATCTATCCCAAGAACACTTTTGAGTTTTTCAAATGCCTTCTCAGCTCCTGCTCCGCTCTGGCAGGCAAATGCAGATATTTTTTTGCCTTTGAGCTTTTCAAGGTTATCGGCAACAAATGTCCTTATTGGCGGTGTGATATTTCCAGCCCATACAGGAAAACCTATTATGATCTCATCATAATCAGAATCAAGATCATACTGTTCCAAATCTGGCTTTTCAGCCATAACTGCAGATTTCCCTCCCCAGAAAAACTTGCTAAATCCACTTTTAGGAAATTCCTTCTTTGGAATAAGCCTCAGCTTATCTGCTCCTGTTACCTCAGCAAGTTTATTTGCAATGTATTCCGTGTTTCCCTCTAAGGAATAGTAAACAATTATGCGTTTCATATATTTTTCTTCCCCCTTGTGCCTTCCCATTACGTGATACTTCACATCTTATTCTTATTTTTTCGTATCGTCACTTTTGGGTTCATCATCTACAAGCTCAAAGCGGTCATCCGGCTGCTTACACCTTGGACAGACATCTATGTCCCTTATACTCTTTCCTTCCTTTTCCTCATCATATATGTATCCACATACTCTGCATCTGTAAACTGCCATGACTACCCTCCTTAAACATCAATGTGTAGATTTTAATGCCCCGGTCTTCTCATATATCTTCTTTTCCTGAAACATTCCTGACACATGTTGTACTTGTAAGACCAGTTAAGCTTCTTTCCGCAATATGCGCAGCTTCTAAGGTTAAGCTCCTGCTTATCAAGGATTCTGAATATCTTCTCTGAGATTTCTCTTTTTCCGTCAAGTATCTTATCAAGGTCATCCTCACTTCCAAAAATCCTGGTAAACGAATATAGAAAATCATACACGGCACTTGATGTCTCAAGCATAAGAAGTGCATGCGCTAGTTTGATTATTGTTAATCCCCTGCTTTCTTATTTCTTGTCTTATAAGAAACTGTGCATCGTATGGCAATGATGAGTCCTGCCATAATTAAGATAAACGGAAAAGCTTCCAGTAAAATGGGTCCTAAAAAATACGGTATAAAAAGCTGGAAAATAAGGGCTATAGTATGAAAATCTGACATCATTAAGAATACAAATGAAGCAACAATTATTATTCCAATTATTAACAGTATCCTTAGTAGATGCTTCTTCCATGAGTTTTTATTATATTTCACACTATGTTTGCTCATGTTATCCTCCATGTTGTAATAGTTATACCTTAGCCCCATAGTTTCTGCATTTTCTGAAGCACAGTTTTATATTCCAAATCTGAATCAGGCCTTACTTTTATAAAAACAACGTCCTTATCAGGATAGTATAAATCAACACATAGATATTTACTGATGGTGCGGACACGGCACAGATAATCATATATTGATGAAGCCGCTGTGTATGGATCATCAGCTGTAATATCAATCTTTATGAAGATGGTATTTTTATCTGCATCGGTTTTAAACTCTTCGTAGCTGTGACTACCTGTGTGTGTGCTAAAAATCTGATCTTCAATACTTCTTAGAGTCCATCCATCAGCATTTGTTTCTACATCAGATAATTCCTTGTTTATTGCATCTTGATATAAAGCTTTTTCATAATTATCGGTCATATATGGATCAGAATCTTTCTGCCTGTATGCATCACAGTTACATGTGAAAGTGACACCGGTATCTTCAGATTTAGCATCAAATCTGTAATAGTATCTTGCAACCATCATATTTTTATTATTTTCGAGTTCTGATCCAGTTATTTCAAATTGCTCATCATACTTTTGCTTTAAATATGAAAGCATATATTTTTTTGCTTTTGCCTCTGATACCTTTTTGGAACAACCACTTAGTAGCGCAGCAAATGCAAGGATAGCAATGAACACCGTTAGCTTGTATTTCATATCAATTCCTCCGCGTAAAAAGTTCCCTAGCTTCAATTATAGGGTAAATCTGTAAAGAGTTGAAGCAATCTTTCCTTTTGTCAACATTTTATATGGATAAAAGTCATGAATATATATTTATAAATGCAAAATACAGGTGGTTAAGTCCTGAGTCTAATGGATTTTGCTATGGAAATGAATTACAAGATCATTGCTGTGGATTTCGACGGAACGTTGGCATATTCAGACTGGCCGGGACTCGGAGATCCTAACCTTAAACTGATTGAATATCTGTTAAAAGAAAAAGCCGCAGGCAATAAACTCATACTCTGGACATGCAGAGCCGGAAAACCGCTAGCTGATGCAGTCAATTGGTGCCGGGATTACGGGCTTGTTTTTGATGCAGTAAATGACAATCTTCCTGAAATTGTTGAACTTTATGGTAACAACAGCAGAAAAATCACCTGCGACATCTATATCGATGACAGAAGCGTGTTTGTAGATTCCGCTGGAAAACTCCAGGGCGCTACAATATGATTACACGGTAAATTTTAAAGATTCCAACTTCATATTTGAATGTCTTATTATATCTTTCGGAGCAAAAAGAATCGTGCGGGCATATTATGACCCACGAATAAACATAAAATGGCGGCTGGCAATATAAGCGTATATGCTGATTTTGCAAGAGATATCGGAACTCCTTTGACAGATTTATCATCAGGTTCTTATTATGCTGTTAATGTAGGCCCCGGAATCCATCATTGTATGGGCGGTGTAAAGATAAATTCAGATGCGCAGGTAATTTCTACAGATGGCACACCTATACCTGGACTTTATGCTGCAGGTGAGGTTATGGGCGGAATACATGGTGCAAACAGACTTGGTGGAAATGCTGTTGCGGATATAGTTGTATTTGGAAGAATTGCCGGAGAAAACGCTTCTAAGTAATTCAGTTCAAAAAAATATTTAATCTAATATGTTTAGTGAAAAGACAGGCTGATTAATTTAGCCTGTCTTTTATTAAAATTAGCACTAAATGCGTAGATAACAGCCATATAAACTGATAAAATATTGAACTGTATTATAAAAAAATGTTACGGGGATGGGGGTAGTGCATGAAAAATGAGAATTTAAGCAAGAAAAAGGTAGCTGTTATTTTCGTTATAGTTACACTTTTATTAACGTGGCTCTTTCAATTTACGCCAATAGTATTACAAATGAATGTAGAAGAGACTTCGGTATCTTCATTTGACTTTGCATCTATCTTTTTTGTTATCGGGGGTATGCTTCCATCACTTTTAGGAGGCATTTTTGTCGCTGTTTTATACAAAAAAGAGAATATTAAAGATTTCTTCAAAAGATGTCTTGTACCGGATAAAAGAAGTATTTTAGCTATATTTATCAGCTTGCTTCTCATATGTATTGAGTGCTTTGTCACACAGACAATATCCAAGATGAATGGAGGAGAAAATCTCGGATTTGAGGGGCTAAAACTTATTGCGGTAAATCCATTAATGTTTTTCTATTTCCTGTTTTGGGGGCTGATATCAGGACCGTTATCTGAAGAGTTTGGCTGGAGAGGCTTTCTCTCAGATATGGTAATCAATAAAAAGAATGTTGTAAAAGGTTCGATAATTATTGGATTAATCTGGGGAATATGGCATTTACCACTGTTCTTTTATCCTGCTCAGATTCAGTATGAATGGGCTCATTCAAACATGCTTTTAGCGGTATGCTTTGTACTTATGTGTGTAACAAATTCCCTTGTATATAGTTCAATATATGTTATTTCACACAGAAAAGTCTTTCCAATATTCTTTTTACATATGTTTGAAAATATCGTTCTTACAGGAGCAATGATCTATCCATTCAGTGATGTTTACAAAACACTGGTTAATCCGGTTTCAATTGTACTTGATATAGTATTTTTTGTAATCATTACCAGAACAAGATTATATAAAGATAGTCTTGAAGCCATGAATTAAATTACAATAAATGCGCCCTCGCAGTAATGCGGGGGCGTACCTGTGTATTCCAGCGGTTCGTAGAGACTAGGAAGGCTACAAAGAGTTACAATGTAACTTTTATTTATATTTGATTTATCTCGAAAGTTATCTTGCAAAGGTCACTGAGATCCTTTGCCTCCCAGTTCATTTCTATTCGTTCTGTGACAATTTCTATGTCAGAGTTTATTGCCTCTACGAGGAGATTTATTATGAAAAACAAAATTTTAGCATTGTCATTGTTAATAACTACTACTATTCTTACCGCTTGCAATAATTCCAACATTACAAATAGTTCTGTTCCAAATACTGCCCCCCAGCCAGAATCCGGATTTCCTCATTAATCCATATTTATTATTCCATTTAGTTAGCTTCATATACTTCCTTTGCCATTCGAAATGCTGCCCAGGCTTTAGGCCATCCTGAATAGAATGCTGCATGAGTTATCACAGCCGCGATCTCTTTTTGGGTAACACCATTTTTCTTGGCATTCTCAAGATGATGTTTAAAGGAAATATCTGTAAGCCCCTGTGCCATGAGCGCAACCACAGTAATGATGCTCCTGGTCTTTAGGTCGATATCCTCATTGTTCCAGTTCTCACCAAAAAGGACATCATCATTGAAATGTGCAAACTCCGGAGCAAAACTCCCAAGCTGATCTCTGCCTGCTGTCTGAACAATCTTCTCTGCCATAGTGATTATCTCCTTCTAATCAGATAGTAAATGTTGCACCAAATGCCATTATGGCTTTTCTATTACACATATTTACACAGGAAAGTCTCTCCAAAAGTTGTGAATATATCTTCTGAACAGCTGCATCTCTCTGCTCTTTTCTTACTTCTGCTTTTCTTGTATCCTGAACATCGTTAAATCTCATGGCTCTTCCTCCTAATCACTTAACTGGTGTATGGTTGTTTGTGTTTTCCTTATGTCTGTATTATGCTTCTTTTCCACCATCTCTAACACAATATTCATTGGGTTTTATGTTTATTGATTTGTTTTCGGGAAGAAATCCCATTTGACAGTAAAAAACTCTGGACTCTATTCAAGAATCCAGAGCTTATGGTTTAAATTTGATGATCCTGCTGATGCAGAAGTACTTGCCGTAGCTTCTCTATCCTTTATCATATGCTGCAGGGTAATGAGAATAGCAACGACTGCCTTTTCATGTTCGGGCTTATAAATATCAATGTAGTATTTATCATGAATGGAAAGCATCTTCTGGGATATTACCGCGATGATTTCTCCATTTCCATCATACAATTCAAAGTTTAATCCCAAAATATTTCCTTTAAGCTGCCAGCCAAGACCTACAATATTTGTAATCCCTCCTAAAAAATGGCAGGTGCAAATGTTACTTATACATATCATCAACTGTGATAAGAACGAGATTTGTCTTATCTATATCATTAAACCAGTCTGTAAATCCGCTAAGTGAAAACAGCAGATATTTTGTTATATTATATTTACCGGAAATGAGTCTTGCTCTTCCGATCAAGGTTTCATATATTCCTTTATCGATCTTTTCATTCTTAAACTTGCATTCACCGATAACTGCAGTCTTATCTATTGTAGAAATGCCAACAACGTCTATATCTGTTGCCTGCTGATACCACTTACCTTCCGCATCCTGAAGCTGCTCTACGCCCCACCAGGTTCCGGTCTCTGTTAGGAATGATCCAAATGTTCCCTGGATTCCCTGCTCCAATGTGTAATATCTGCACATTTCTTCAAAAACGCTTCCCATGAATTCATGGAGTTTTGGCTTTACAGCCTTTTCATAGTAGAGTTCTCCCTGCCCCATCTCTATTACGCTTATGGCCTTGGGGATAAACTCATACCAGAACTTAAACATATGATCCTTTAGTACATACTGAGTCTTTTTCTTGTTCTTTTCCTCTGTGATGCATTTTTTCTTCTCTACAAGACCTACATCTATCAGCTTTTCAAGGGAATAGAGAACTGTCGGATCCTTTTCCTTTACTTTTGACGCAATGATATTAAGGGCATTTTCTCCTGATGCTACCTGTTCTATAACGTTATTTACAAGAGTTACATCAGCAAATTCCTGGGTAAGAAGATTCTTTGTTTCATCAAAAAGATACCCGTCCGTATTAAAAAATAGACGCTTGATATTATCATCAAGGCTCTTATTAGGATCAAACAGGGACAGATACTTTGCAACTCCTCCTGTTACGCCGTAGCATATAGCCTTATCTTCCGGGGAATAATCCGGAACAAAAAGAGCGGAATCTCTGTAGTTAAATGCTTCAAGCTTAATCTGAGCGTCTCTCCTTCCAAAGACAGGACTCTTTTCACTAAGGACCTTTTTCTCCATAAAGCTAAGAGCCGATCCGCAAAGTATCAGCATAAGATTCTTATCAAGCCATTTTGTATCAATGTACTTCTGAAGGATTGATAAAAGTGCTTCATCCTTCTCTGCCCAGTATGGAAGCTCATCTATTACAAGTATGATCTTTTCATCAGATTCGCTAAGCTTTCTTGTCAGAATATCAAGTACACTCTCAATTGATGGAAAGGTTGCATCACTATATTCAGGATCAAGAACGTCCAAAACCTGTTTTGAGAAAAACTCTAAGTTCCTTTCTGCTCCAACCTTTGTTGCTGTGTAGAATATGGCTTTCTTATCTTTTATGAACTCTGTAATAAGATATGATTTTCCTACTCTTCGTCTGCCATATATAATGGTCATTCCGAAGCCCACTTTGGAATATATTTCATTTAGCGATTTTAATTCTCTTTCTCGTCCAATGAACATATGGCTCTCCTTAATTCAAATCATTTTTATTCAAAACATTTTTAATAAAATCTCTTTGAATTAATATAACATGCCGACACTTATATTTCAATCAGGCTTTTATAGTTTTTGCATAAAGAGCTTACCATCACTATAAGGCATATTTCCTCCAAGTATATTCTTATGTATCAAATTGTATTTCATTCAGTTTTTTAACATTATTCAATTGTATGGAGACCTGGGTTGTGGATAAAAAAGAAAAACCGTGACTAATAAGCCACGGTTAAAAGACTGCTTTTAAAAATCCAAAATCAGAAAGCACAAACCGAGGTCATCATACTGTATTCATTTGCATTTCTCTTTGTCATTATGAACATACTGATTACCTCGCTTTCTTTTAGATTTGTAACACAAAGTTAAAGTTATCAAATTTTCGATAATAAGTCAACTCTGAAAATTTTAAAAAGGGCATTAAAAAAGCCGCCATCTGGCAGCTGTATTTTTAGGGAGGAGCTGTCTGAGTCTGCCAGACAGCTTGTTATGAAAAAGAAAAGTATTTTCTGGTTTTAAGGAGTTTGCTCGCTCCTTATGTATGTATCTTAAAAAATAAAACTTAACGCATCCTAAATGTGGTTTGAACAAAATGAAAACAATTTGTTACCTTTGCACTTTCATTGTTCATAATCTCCCGACTTTCAATAAGTGTTACTATATGAAGGTCCTGCGCAAGTCCTTATAGTTATCTTCTATTTGCGGCGATTACTCATCTGGACATTATCGCCGCTACTAGACATAGAAAGGAGGTATGGCGAGCTGATCATATTAATTTTCTCCTACCTGCCTTATCCAGATGAGTTCCAAATATGTTGAAAAGTCAATACTTCTCAGAAGAAGATCATTTCGTTTCTTGGCTCTGTTTTTTCTTTACAAATTAAGTCTATACCCTTATTTTTTTATTCGGATTTGTAAATGCAAATTAAAAGCTGGTCTGCTTTTTTGCATTCCGGCTTAATCTAGCTATTCGCTATCTGATACCTCATGGTTCCTTCGGTATATCTCGGTTTATTATTCATTTTTGTTGTCCCATTTTATAAATTGGCTTTCGCATGATGTATGTATTTTTATTTCACTGTAGAAGTACCCATCTGATTCTTAGCAGGCTCTCCTTGAATTAAAAAAAACCTTCAACCATGCGACCTTTCATTGTTCAAAGAAGGTATTTTGGTTTTGTTTAAAAATCCTTATAAATACCTTCTTTGAGACACATAAATACTTCTTTTCAGCCTTAAAAATACCGTCTTTGCATATAAAAAATACTGTCTTTAAAGTGTGTAATACTCTATCTTTGGAACCTCTGTGAGAGCCCCTTCCACATATGCAACCATAAAAGGAACAGTCAGCTGCATATCTGCCAGCGTATCCATGACATCCTCATCATTAACAACGAATGTATAGAGCCTGTGGCTTTCATTCTCTTCTCCTGGTCTCTTCCTGCAACTACATAACTATCTCCTTTTCATCGTAAAATGAATTCTTTTTATAATAAAAAAATCATCTTTATAGCAAAATGTGCGTTATTTTTGACATACCGTCGCCATGAGAGAATCATTTTAAGGTAAAATGATATTTTTTCCCTTAAAATGTGTTTTCTATCCTCGCGGCAGTATTTTTTCACGTAAAACACATTATTTTATCTGTAAAAACATCTTTTTATAGTAAATGTCTGCCAGTCTTTTCAGAAAACTTCTTTCTGAGATTAACGTCAGTAGTATAGATCTTTAATTCCTCTTCTGAGGATATGAGATCAATCAGTATCTTATCCTTATCAGACATAAGAAGCGCTCTTCCATGTGCCGGGAATTTCTTGAAATTTGCCCTATCATTTGCATTAAGGTCTACAACCCTTATCCTTTTTCAGGAGACCTTTTGTCATGCCTCCTGCCTGAGGTCCTTCTCTATAGCCTAAGGAATAATTAGTGAAAAACAGACGCATTCCGGGATCAGGAGTCATGATCTTAACGTCATCCCAATCCTTTATGTAGTCAAAAGCGGGTATAAGTTCATCCTCTTTTATGCTGATACCTGATTCTTCTTTAAGCTCACGCACAGCTGCCTGAGCCGGAGTTTCAGCAACTGAACCGCCCCTCCATTACTGTCGGCGGCATATCGGTCGTCACATCCTGAATCCGCTTCGCGGATGGTGACTCCCTCCAGCCCTTACTCCACCACCGGTCATATCCCACTTACCGGCATAGTACCTTGCCCGAAGGGATCTCTGCTGGACTATATACCTGCCCTCTACTTTTCCGGGAAAAAGACTGTCAGATGTTTTTATGATGATAAGTACATGTCTGTAATAGTCTCCAGGCACTTTTTTATCGTGTTTTTCCTTGATTTTTCCTGTAGGTTTTCCTTCTCTTGTGAAAACTTCAATGTATTCCATATATCTCCGTTTGCTTTAGGATGTGGGTAATGCTTTCCCAAACTCATCATTTAATGCCTTGGCAAGTTCCTGGCATACCGTTCCACCAAGTCCTGCCTCTGCAAGTTTCATCCTCATGTTCATCTCAAATGTGATCTGGTTTGATGTCTTAATTACTTCCATTACTGTTTTTGCATATCCGCTGTTTGCCGCTCCAAGGATCTTCTTTACCTGAGCCTGGGTAGGGAGCTTTACTGCTGATTTCTTGGCAGAACTCTTTCCGGAAGATGTCTTTTTTACATCTTTGTTTTCACCTTTTTCATTCGACGCAGTATCCTTGAATTCTGCCTTTAAGGCATTGCTTGAGATCATAGGCCTTTTTGCTGATGCTTTCTCAGATGTCTTTTTCGGAACACTTTTTTTAGTGGTCTTGTCTTCTATACTCTTTTCCTTCTCCGCATTTTTATCCGAAACCTCTTCTTTAGACACCTTCTTTTCTGCAACTGCAGATGCTTTCTTCTTTGATGATCTTGAAGATGCCTTTTTTTCAGCCACCTTCTTCCCGGTAAAAGGTGATAACGCTTTAAGGAGCATCTCATCATCGGAATAGATTTCGTATTCTTTTTCCTCAGCTGTAATCTGTCCTATGAGCATCGCCTGTGCTATACGCACTACATTTTTTTCTTCTGCAGAGGATTCTTCTTTTATATTAGGAAGAAGCTTTACTTCCATGTTTCTAAAAATGTCATTCTGAAAAGCTGATACCGGAATGGAATCTGTTTCAGAAGCAATAACAACAACCCTGTCTTTAGAAGGATCCTTACCATTTAGCTTATCCGGGAAAAAACCTTTATTTAAGATAACTATATGCAGCATTTTTGTTCTCCGTTTCTTAATATATATCTACCTATAATTATTGCCGAAAATCTGCCGTAAATCAAATAAAAATGCCTCTTCTTTCGAACGCATATTCCATAAAATCAAGCCCTATACTTCGTATGTTTTAGGGAACAATCTACCTCTTATAGGTATACATTTTGTGGTTTTAACATTTTGCTATCCAATATTTTCTGTATATATCTATATTTTATACCCTTTTTCTACTAAAAAGATTCCCTAAAACGTCACATGTAAAATGTCCATCAGATCATCATTTTCTATCACCTGTTTCTTAGCCATTTCCCTTAAGAATAGAAAAGAGCGGCATGCCTATGCACACCGCTCGAGAAAAGTTTTTTAATTGAAAAGAGTATATTTCCATTATTCTTGCTAAATCACTTACTTTTGACTTTCTTATTTCCATTTTAACTTAGTCCCATGTAACAGGATTTCCCTTTCTTTCTATCATAGTTCTTTCCGGAATCCCTTCAGCTGCATATCCAAGTATCAGCCCTCCTGTAATGGTTTCATCTTCCTTAAGTCCATGCTCAATCATAAATGCATGAACAGCTTCATTCTCATCAAGCCAGTGTAGCTGATTGATCCAGCACGATCCCAGATCAAGTGCATTTGCCGCAATCATCATGTTCTCAAGTGCGCAGGCACTGTCAGCCATCGCATTACCATAGCCCTTTTTGTTTGCAGTAACTATGAAAACCGGTGCTCCATAATGGAAAACATAGCCGCCCCTCTTGGATGCATTTATTGATCCTTTAAGTGAAACATACATATCCTCAGTTATTTCCATCTTTGAGAACTCATTCTGAACTAGCTCTGCCATTTTTGTAAGGATATCCTTGTCCGTAAACACCATGAAATGTGTACTCTGAGTATTTGAACCGCTTGGAGCGAACCTTCCTGCTTCTATTACTTTTTCTATTAGCTCCCTTTCCGGAATTTCACTACTGTATCTTCGAGTACTTCTTCTTGTTAAAATTGCCTCAATAGCTTCCATGGTATGCTCCTTCCGTATCACTCCGTCATACAAACGCATTATATTTATGCGATTTAATTGCTGGCTTTTTTATTATTGTATTTACTTAAAAGAAATATGTAATAAAATTTCTATAAATTAAAATTTACGTCCCAAAAGGATTATAAAATCTGTTTCCGTCAGCGTATGTGATCACGAGAGTTATGACCGCGAAAGCTACCACTGATATGATCACAGCATAATCAAAAAAGGAAAACTTCTTTCTGGAATACCAGCTTCTCTTTTTCTTTTTGCCAAAGCCTCTAAGTTCCATCGCATTGCTTACAACTTCGATCCTCTCCATGGATGAAAATAGAAGCGGAAAGATGATCGCTGCAATATTTTTTATCCTGCTAAGGAGGCTTCCTTTGTTACTCATCTCTATTCCCCTTGCTTCCTGGGAATTCTTTATCCTGTGGAACTCATCCTGAACATCAGGTATGTATCTAAGCGCAATTTCCAGTGAATATGCTATTGTGTAGGGCACTCCTATTCCGTTTAACGATGCAGCAAGTTCGCTCGGATCGGTAGTTGTAAGAAAAATAAATACCGACGGAATTACCGTAAAGTATTTAATAAGCACATTAAACTCATAAAAAAGCTGCTCTTTTGTAAGGTAATAATTGCCTGCAAGATGGACTATCTCAGTTCTCGATCCGTAAATACGGCATCCCTCAAAGGGAGCAAGTATATAGATGAAGATCAGGTTTATTACCATAAAAAACATTATCGCGGTAAATACAGAACCTACCTGTTTCCATTCAACCTTTGAAACATAGTAGATGACTGCTCCAATAATGAGCATCATAACAAGTATTCTTGTATCAAACGTCATTGCACTAGTCATGCACCATATGATAAGAAAGAGAAGTTTGGTAACTCCGCTAAGTTTATGTACCGGAGTATTTTTCTTATCGTAAGATATCATTCTTGCCATAAGAGTCCTCCCTTCCCGTTTTCTTCATCCTCTATAAATCTCTTTACAAATTCATAGGGTTCATCTATACCGCACTTAAGTGATAGCTCATACAAAGAAGTCTTCTTAAGATAAGCCTTGTCACATACATCCTCTCTTGTAAGCACATCTGCAGGGTGTGAATCCATTAGAAGTTCTCCGCCTGTCAAAACAAGTGTCCTGTCGGTATATTCAAGCATCAGATGCATATCATGTGTGATCATAAGGATCGTGACAGGCATCTCTTCTCTTACCTTTAATAAAAACTCCATTATCTCGGTATAATGCGCATAATCCTGTCCTGCAGTGGGCTCATCAAGGATTATCATCTCCGGCTCCATCACAAGGATAGAAGCAATAGATACTCTCTTCTTCTGCCCAAAAGAAAGAGCTGAAACAGGCCAGTTTCTAAATGGATAGAGACCGCATATCTTAAGGATCTTATAGACTCTTTCCTTTATCTCATCCTTCGGAACACCCCTTACTTCAAGTCCCATTGCAACTTCATCAAAGATCATAGGCTTGCTTATCATCTGATTCGGGCTTTGCATTACATATCCTATTCTTTCGCCTATCTCTTTTACTGACAAATCGGCAAGATTCTCTCCGTTAAACATGATTTTCCCGGAACCAGGTCTGATAAAGCCGCATATAAGGGATGCCAGTGTTGATTTTCCTGCGCCGTTTCTTCCTACAAGAGAGACTATTTCGCCTTTTCTTATGTCAAAGCTTATATTTTTTAATATCTGCTGCTCCTTGCTGTAGCCAAAATCAACTCCAGATACAGACAAAAGGATGTCGCCCTGCTCCTTTTCTGTTTTGGACCCGGCATAGTGAAACCATTTTTGAACCTTATCCTTGCATAATGAAACGTCCATTGTTTCAATATGCTGTGGATGCATCGATGGCTCTATCTTGCAGCCTGCGGCTTTAAGAGCAGATATATAGAGGGGTTCTCTGATTCCATTCCCGGATAACAGATCAGATGAAAGAAGCTCATCCGGATGCATATCTGCTTTTATTTCACCTTTGTCCATCAAAATGACTCTATCTACGTCCTTGTAGAGAACATCCTCTATCCTATGCTCTATTATCACGACGGTCATTTCTTCATTCTTCATAATCTCATCTATAAGAGCGATTGTTTTCTTGCCCGTGGCAGGATCAAGATTTGCAAGTGGTTCATCAAAGAGCAGTATCTTTACATCACAGGCCATAACACCGCCAAGTGATACTCGCTGCTTCTGACCTCCCGACAGTTCCCCGGGAGCATGGTCAAGAAAAGATGAAAGATCAAGCTTATCAGCAACTTCATCTACCTTCCTGAACATCTCATCCTGAGGGACATTATCATTTTCAAGCGCAAAAGCCATATCCTCAGCCACAGTCAGGGCGATAAACTGTCCATCAGTGTCCTGGAGTACTGTTCCCACAATCTGTGACATGCCAAAAACTCCGAGTTCACTGGGATTTTTCCCAAGAACCCGGAGTGTTCCTTCCATATCTCCCTTATAAGAACATGGGATAAGCGCATTAAGGCAATGCGCCAAAGTTGATTTCCCGGAGCCTGACTGACCGGCAATCAGTATTTTTTCTCCGGGATAAATTTTTAAATTTATGTTCTTCAAAGTAGGTTTCTGCTGTGACTTATATTTAAAAGTAACATCAGAAAACTCAATGATTGGAGTTTTTTCCAACTAATCAATCCTCCGCCTTAAGGTTAGATGATTTAACACCTATCTTAGAATAAGCTGCCATAAGGAGTGTTCCAAGAATACCGGTAATAATGATGTTTCCTAAAAATGCAAATACACCCTGGATAAATACTTTATTCACAGGCTCTGCATAAACAAGGATGTCAAGGATGGGTGCAGCCACAATCCATGCAACAGCATTTGATATAACCTGTACGATATTAAAAAGTACAATATTCTTGGTGTTTACAAATCCGCCTTCTCTTACGGCAAGTTTCTTTGCGAAAAGACCTATTGCAATACCGATCACTGCTTCAGGAAATACCCAGCTCCACCAAACTGAACCATAAAACAGAGCATCGCCGAGTGCGTGTCCCAGAACACCGATAACACCGCCGACTATCGGTCCATATATAGCAGCAAAGAATGCAAGTATAGCCATTCTTGGCTGAAGTGATGTATTAGGGATAAACAAAAGCGGAACCTGAACAGTTGTAAGAACTACAAAAAGTGCAGTACCAATACCCAGAGCAACAACTTCTCTGATACCAAATTTATTATTCATACAAAACTCCTCCTGTATTAAACACATATATTTCGAAATTATTATACAGAAAACAAGAGTTTACGTAAACACAAATATGCCCATAATCAAGAACGGAATAAGGATTGCTCCGGGAATACTACCGCCAAGAACCAACAATACTAAAGGAAGACACTTATTTGTAACCGAAATTGGTCGCTTTATTTAAGGCGTAGCCTTAAAGGCCACTGCCTCTTTTGTCATATACTGCTTGTCCTCTTCCGGTGCAAAACAAACTACTCCGTTTTCATCAATCTCTGTCATGGGAACAGACGCAGAGCCGGCTAATTGTTCTTTGAGATTTTTGACAAATTGGATTTCATAGCCGGTTTCCTTAGCCAAATACATTATACCTGCAAGGCGCATAACATCGCATTTTAAGTAGGCCTCTTGTGATTTCTTTTCCATGATAGGTGCGAGAACCGTCAGCGGAACTTCTGACAGCACTCCTGCGGCCGGCATAAAATAAGCTTCATCTACATCACTTAAACAATCAAAAAGAAAATCAAGTCCCTTCTTGTTGGCGGGATATTTAAGTTCTCCCAAAATGTAAACTCCGTTACACACACTGTACTCATTTTGATAAGCGGAAAAACAAGTAAGCTCCGATAGAGAAAACATTGTTCCCTTAAATATTTCTGCTGTCAGCTTTAGTTCTCTTTCGGACAAGGCTCTGCTTAAAAAGTCGCGGTTAAGCTTACCGGAGTGCGATACCGGTCTATATCTGTCATTACTATTCTTGTTAGCCTTTCTCTGTTCAACATAATTTGCAGTAGCTACTTCCCACTCGTGTCGAAGCCCTGACCAGTCAATACATTCAAATTGGTCAATTCTGTCTCCAACAAGCTTATCGAATCTCTTTCTGGCACCGGAGGGCAAATTGTTGTAGGTATAGCCTCTTTCATTAAAAAAATCTTCAATGCATCTGTTGATGTTGCTGTCCATAGCTTTTGCGGGTAGCTTTACAACATATCCGTCGATGAAAAACAGTTGGTTTGTTTCATTGTTGTATCCGCAGATTAGATCAAGAGGGAAATATTTACCAAGAATCTTGACCCATTTATCATCTTCACTTACTTTTAAAAAACGCACTTTTCCTTCAAGTCTGTGCTTGTATGGTCTGAATTTCATCCCGGAGATAACCTTTATTCTCTCCTTCAGTCCAATATATTTATCAAGATGAGGTGTGATTCCAAAAGTGAATATAAACCATTTTTCACTATCGGAACGAATATCTGAAAAAAACGACCTTGCTGCGGATATAAAGTTGATTCTTTTGCGTTTTTTTCGCTTTTTGCTCAACTTGATCCTGGACCCTCCCCACTTAATGACATCCCAGAACAGATCTATAAATGGAAGTACAAACATAATGGGAAACATAAGATGGTCCATAAGTGGTCTCACATCCACATGAATCAGATCTCCTATAAAAAAGTCAGATATGTCCCTGCCATAAAGCTCAAAAAACATTCTGCCAAAAAAAGAAAGACAAAAGGAAATACCCATGTAAGCCTGTCTAATTCAGTTCCATCCATCATACGCAAAAATATTTTCCTAAGCATAAAAAACTCCTATGATGATACCGTCTCAAATTCCTTTGCAAATTTGTCTTACTATCATATAGGCTACATCAGGGGCAAAGTCAATATATTTTATGCCAATATTACCTTATATTTACATAAGAGAGCGCTCAGCATCTCCTCTCCCTAAGCCTCCGAATACAGTGGAATAATAGCCGGGAGTAAGTGATGTCATCTCAAAACGTGATTCCACCTCATAGATTTTCCCGGATGCTGCGGCGATATCAATTCCCACCAATATCTCCATACAATGAAGACCATACTCCTTACTGCATCTGTTAACTCTTCCTGCACGGATCGAGTAAGCAAGTTCTGCCACACCGACACCTCTGCTTCCGTAATGGTCAAAGGGCATAGGATCGGACATTTTGTTTGTGCCGTTATAACCGTGGCTAAACGGAAGTGTTACCCAGTTGTTCTCCGGCAAAAGAATTTCTGTCTGTCCGCTAAATGTATCCGGATTTCCGACCTTCATAATTCCGTTTGTTCCAAACAGCATTATGAGATTCTGTTCGGAATTAATGGTGTTACCGTTAATGTGAAGGCTTACCAGCGCACCACTCTCAAATTTCAATGTTGCAGCTACAATATTACTTCCGGGTATCTGCCAGCTGTCCTTTGATTCATCAGTAAATAAAAGCTCCCTGTTATGCACTGGTGCAGGAGCAGTGAATCCACTGACTTCCTTCACCGGTCCAAGAAGGGATACCAAAGTAGCTATGTAATATATCCCCACGTCATAGGATAGTGCCCCGCCATCTTCCTGAAGGAATCTGAAAAGTTCAGAATTAAGGTTCTGGTTTCGATTGATCGATACCACACCGCCTGTCACTTCACCTATCATCCCACGTTCCAAAGCTAGTTTGGCGGTCTGTGTCCCGGCACCCAAAACAGTATCGGGAGCCACCCCAATATACAGATTTTTCTCATTGGCGATTCTGACAAGCTCTCTTGCTTTGTCTATATCTGTAGTAAACATTTTTTCTGTGTATACATGTTTACCTTTTTCAAGCATTTTCTTAATAATATCGTAGTGGACAGAGGCAGGTGTGAGCACAACTACCAGCTCAATTTCCGGGTCATCCGCTACTTCGTCTATACTAAGGACCTTTTCAATGCCGAATTGATCCGCTTTTTCTTTTGCTTTTCCAAGGCTTCTGTTAGAGATTGCTACTAGGTCTATAATGTTAAAAGACAAGAAAGATTTCTGATATAGATATCGCTTATCATTCCGCAGCCTACTATCGCTGTTTTCATCTTTTTTATTTCGCTCATATACCCTCCATTGTCATAGTTAGCACGTTATCCTAGAAGAAAATTTTAACTCCCAATCACTATTATACATAAAAGAACTCCAAAACAATCACTGCTTCAAAGCCCATATAATTCAATTCGTCCTAGTTGCATAGCACCCTCCATTCGCGTATTGCGCGCCAAATAGATCATAATCCTTTGAGCATGTCATTATATAAAATACCACTCTTGACCTTATCGATATCCCCACCAAGAACTTCCGCCAGCTTAAATGCGAACGGAAGTGTCGTTGCCGGCCCACGGCTTGTGATCAATTTTCCATCAACCACTACCATCCGCTCCATTTTGGAATTATCGTCAACATAATTACTGTCTTTAAACAGATTTCTATATTTATAAGCAGGATATGAAGTAAGAGTCCTGCCCGCGGCAATGCCTGCTTCCTTCAGAACCATAGGCCCCGCACAGATAGCTGCAACATATTTGTCCTCGGAAGAAAACTTTTTCACCCAATTTATGACGCGCATATCGTTCTTTAAGTTTTCTGCTCCCGGCATTCCTCCCGGAATAACCACCATATCGTAATCATCATATCGTTTCTCATCTATCAGGCAGTCTGCCTTTACGTAAATATCATGGCTTCCTCTTACCATTTCTTCCCCAATTGACACCGTGTATGCACTTATGCCACATCTACGCAAAATATCGACTACAAAAAGGGATTCTCCTTCTTCAAATCCATCTGCAAGTAATACTGCTACTCTCTTATCTGACATTTTAAATACCTCCTTTATAAAACTCATCTATCTGTTTTCTCCTCGCCAGGGAATATAACCTTATTAGCAAAGAAAAAAATCAACATGCTGACACCACCGTTTAAAACTGTCGTTCCTATATTGTAGATAAAATCCGGCACGTACTTGCCTGCTACAGCTACATATACACAATTGATAGAATTGACTATGCATGTGATGATAAAAAAAGCCAGAATATACCACATTATCTGATGCCATATATTGCCATTACTTCTGAAAACAAAATTTCTCTGTATAGGAAAATTTATACATTCTCCAAGAACCATTGCCACCATATATGCACAGAAATACGGTAGGCCTTGACAGTTTACATAAAGTCTGCCAATAGGTTTACACAGAACTTGCCAATAGAATAAATTACGCACTTTCCAGACACAATTTGAGGTCGGAGAGTGCTATTTTTTTACATGAATTTGGCCAATACATGGCGGTTTTACATGGTTTTTGCCAATAGATTCCGAATATTTTACACGGAATCTGCCAATAGATGTCGATTTTACATGCTTTACGCCAATAGATATCTGTAAAAGCAAGCGGAAAATGGACGTAATATAGTCACTAATTACTTTTATTTACGTCATCATCCATACCATATATATCAACATTAGATGCTTTCTTTTTATGTTCTTCTTCAATATCAACGTAATGATTAATCGTTGTGTTTACGTCTTTATGTCCAAGAACATCGGCAACCATATAAATATCACCCGTTTTGTTATAAAGTGCAGTACCATAGGTTCGGCGCAGTTTATGAGGTGTCAGTTTTTCGCTTAGTCCAGTATTTTTTCCATACTTTGCGATCATATACTGGATGCTTCTGACTGACATACGGCAATGCTTCAATGATATAAATAACGCTTCAGACTTTTCGCCATTAAGCAATGAGGGTCGTTCATTATCTATGTAGTCTGTAAGCGCATCCTTTACACCTTTTTTGAAATACAGATGATCTTCGTAGCCGCCTTTTCTGACGATTGCGAGTTTGTTCTCTTCAAAATCAATATCCGTTAGATCCAGGCCGGCACATTCTGATACACGGATTCCGGTATTCAGAAGAAGTGTTATTATCGCCAGATCCCTTTTAGCAGTAACTTCTGACATTACACGGGAATGGTAGCTTTCAGAGTTTACGGATTTGACAGAATCCATAAGTGACATAACCTGATCAGGCCTTAGCCTGCGGATTTCCTTCTTTTTCGGTTCAGTTTTACTTTTCTTTACGGCTTTTAGCGTTGGATCCACCCTAAGATAATCATTATCCAAAAGGTATTTATAGAATCTTCTGAGGGCAGCCATTTTTCTGGCAATTGCGCGGTCTTCAGCTGGTTTTATGCCTTTGCTAGTGGGTTTATGGCCTTTAGCAATGTAAACTTGGAACTCATTTATATCCTGATGGCTGAGATTTTCTATAACTTCAAACGGTATGTCCTTGATTTCAAAATTCTTGCATAAAGGGTTATTTTCTTTTAGAAACCTATAGAAAAAATAGATATCCTGAGTATAGTTAAAGACTGTACTAAGCTGATATTTAAGCAGGCATTCATCTACAAATCCATGCGCATACTGAGGCAACAGATATTTCAATGTATCGGTATCTTTTCTGCGTTTTTGTGCCAATGAAATGTAATATGCCGAGTCTTTTCCCATATTCCGCCTCCATGTCATAATTGTAACACAAAACCGAGATTTTGTGACATGATATTGAATTATATCGCCTCCTTCTTTCCTCCTTCTTTCCTTTCTTTTTCCTATAGGAATGCCATTTTTTGCTAAATCCCGCCCTAGGACTACTTCATATTCATTACTGCCGTTTGTTTTTTCAGATTTAAGTTAATCTGTCATGAAGTTCATTTTAACAGCAAAAAAGCAGCTTTTTAGCTGCTTTTTTGCTGTTTAGAATTATTACTAGCTATTCTTTCAGTCTGCTCTAGACTTATAATTCTTTATGAATTTATTCGGTTACTCTAGTCATCTCAAAAGTTGCTGTAAAGGCTTTACCATTCTCATCTTCACGCAAAGCTGTCCAGCTCATCTTATCGCCATCGATAGTGGTTTCCCACCATTCACGGTTTTCTTCATCACCTTCCATCCAGCGGGTGCAGAGCAGGTTCCCATCCACGAAATATTCGTTCATTGAGTCTTCGCCTGGTGCCCATTCATCTCCATCCTTTACATAATAAACAAATGTGCCATCATCTTTGTATTCCCAACGATGATCCTGCCCATCGTCAAATGCAGATCCTTCGCTTGTACAACGTCCTTCCCATGTGCCTATGATGTCCTTGCTGTAGTCATCATTGATTTTCACAAAAGAAACAACACTTTCTATAACCGACGGTTCAGCTCCATTTATTGTATCTATACGTTTTTTATTTGCAGTAAATTTGCTGTCACTAATATCGTTAATGGTAAACTCATGAACAAAAGATCTATTTTCGCTTGGGTTAATTGTAATGGTTACAACGTTGCCATCTACTGTAACTTCAACTTCTTCAGGGGAATGCCAAAGAGATTTTTTTCCTGTATCAGACACCCAAGAAACACCTGCATATGCTTTATTAGTTGAAACTATATTGAATACCGACTTTTCATTGGTCATAACTGGAGTACCGTCTTCTTCGGATAACATCCATCTTCCTATGATATTCTCTTCAATCTGCTCCTGCGTTACTTTGTCAGAAGACTCATCAACTTTGTTCATTTCGAAAGTGGCTGTAAAGGTTTTACCATTCTCATCTTCACGCAAAGCTGTCCAGTTCATCTTGTCGCCATCGATAGTGATTTCCCACCATTCACGGCTCTCAACATCATCTTCTACCCAACGTGTGCAGAGCAGGGGACCTTCCACAAAATATTCGTTCTGTGAGTCTTCACTGGCTATCCATTTGTCACCATCCTTCACGTAATACACGAAGGTACCGTCAGCTTTATATTCCCAACGGTGATCCTGTTCATCATCAAATATGGAGTCTTTACTTGTACAGCGGCCTTCCCAAGTACCTATTATATCTTTGGTATAGTTGTCATCGATTTTGACAAATGTAACAACATTTTTTGTATTTTCAGGTTTAGAGTCATTCTTTATATTTTCAGGCTTAGGGTCATTCTTAGGTTTCGGAAGACTCATTATAGCGGTGAACTCATTGTCACTAATATCTGTGATTGTGAATTCATGTACGGGGGTTGTATCTTCCCCAATATCAATTGTGATGGTCATAATATTACCATTGATATCAACTTCTGCTTCTGCATGATGGTCAAAAGGAGATACCTCTGGTTCAACTCTAGACACACTGGAATAGGCTTTTTTAGTTGAAATTATATCGAGTATTCGCTTCTCGTTTGTTAACGCCGGCTGACCATCTTGCTCTGCTAGAAACCATGTTCCAATGATATTTTCCTCAATCTGCTCCTGTGTGACCTCGCCTGATGCAGTCAGATTTTTGTCGCCACCGGAATTTGCATTATTTTTATTAGCAAAACCGCTTAACACAATTGTGCTGCACAGAAGTATACCGGCAAGTAAAAAACCCAGTGATTTCTTCATAAAAACCTCCTTGATCATGACGAGATTCTGATGCTTGATGAAATAATCAATATTGCATTAAAGATGCATAGATATTGATATATATCATCCATAAATTCCACAACTTTCCTAGCTAAAGTATTACAATAAATCCCGCATAAAACCATTATCATTCTCTGAAAAAAAGATAAAAAAATAATAGCCATTCCCCAAGGAACGGCTGTTATTTTACACAGAGGTAAGATTTTCATAATTTACTATAACTCTTCTATGCTTTGTAGATGTTGATCACATCCTTTTTCTTTTCAACAATATAAGTCGGGGTCTTAAGCAGATCATATTCGTCATTGAAGCCAAGTCCTGTTTTCCGGTATTCAGGATCATGAAACAGGAACCTCATGAAGTTATTGAAGCAGGACCGCATATGGTCTTTAAGTACATGCATAAATACTGATAATCCATAGTTGAACCATATATACCGCTTGAAAGTATCTCATCTACACAAAATCGTTTTGGTCTGTAGCTGGCTTTATACTCACCAAGCTGATAATAATCATCGATAGTCAGGAATTTGTGAAAAAGCCTGCTATGTGTATATTCCCATAGAAATAGCGTTTTGGCTCCTATCTCATCCCTGAAGTCCACTGTGCCTCCTGTTATAAGATTCCCCTCAGCAAGTCTTATATCTTCAACAGAAATACCGGCCATAAATTCCCGAGCGAGAATGAGAATAATAAGTTCATCAGCATATTGCAAATACAGCAGTCTTTCAGGATCCATATCATATATATATAAATTCTTTAAATTCATTTCCTGGATACTTTTTGCAAAAGTAATGTAAGCAAGTTTATCAAGGGCTTTAACATCATGTATGACTATAAACGGATTACGTCTGTTAGCCTCTATGAATAGCTTCCCTCCAGAAATGTCCGTGTTTCTGAATTCAATATCTGAGGCAGCTATCATTATGGACTCATAGTCGGAATATATTCCGGAACTGCTCATTTTATTGAACAGGTCATGAGGCGTGTGCCATTCCGTGGGTAGTCTTCCCATTATTTCATTATCAAAATCGCATGTCTCCCTGTCGAAAATGCTGAAAACAAGCCTTCTGTTGTAATAATCATCGTCATGGTCATATTCAAATCTTCTTGATTCACCCCATACATATGTCTGAGTTATGTCTTTTCTCAGCTTCACTCCTTCATGGAAGGGACATATCCTTATATCAGCTAACTGATGAATGTAAGAATGATACCCATGTTCAATGCATTTTGGACAATAGTACAGCTTTTCAGAAACCAGTTCAGGAGCATTAGACATAAGTTTTGAAAATGGTTCAATTTTTTCCATATACCATCGGGGAAGAAGTTCTTCTTCAACAATCTTCCCCCATTCTTCCCGTATGGTATAACGAGAATAGATTCCATATTGACTCTCTATTCCCAGATATTGTTTAGGATTTCCTATGAGCTGTATCCCCAGCAGCTTAAGTGCCCCGGAATAACTGCAGTGCCCGTTCACCACCCGGAAATTCCTCATGACAGACCATAATGATTCATGCGGTCTGACCCATTCTGTTTTCCACATAAATCTTGGCTTTTTAACAGGATCTTCTATATCACTTATGGCAAGTTTACTCATCAGAATTTATCCTCCCATAACCGGTTTCTTCAATTGCAAGAGTGATGTCATTTTTATGAAGGAAATACTTGGGATTCAATGATCCTGTACCGTAGGATATCAGACATTGCAAAAACGACTGCATGAAATACTGCATGGGGATGTCATCAAAGTTTATTGCATACTTGAACTTGACTTCATTAAACGCCTCCCAGTATTCTTCTGCTATACTGAGAAACGTAGCCTTGCTGTCAACGTAGGCATATGGAAAGAAAAATTCTACGAGACCTACATTGCTGTCTATAGGAAGTGCTTCATGAACTTTTGTCTTATCAAGCTCTGACAGACAGTATGCTAGTTCTTCACAGCTCTTTATCCCACTGAATCTGTATTCATTTATGAAAAAGCGTTCTACTATCTGATCTTTTTTCTGAAGTATGAATGAATCCCTCGTACATATCATTTCCCGCGGTGTCCCTACAAAAAATATGGATAGCTGTATCTGATGCTGCAGCCGTAGGGTATTGTAAATATCCATGAGCCAGTAATACTCAGCCTCATCAAGTTTATATGCCTCGTCTATTATCATTATTGCTTTATTAAAGGGCGTTTCCGCTGCCTTGATCGCGAAATAGTTAATTACCTTTATCTTCAGTTCAAGCGCAGTTATACGATTGTATTTCCCGATGTCTATCCCGAGCACGTTAAGTATCCCTGCATAGAATGACTTGTCTGTTACTTTGGAGCCGTGTTCCGTCAAAGACCAGACCAATATAGGGAAGTTCTCACCATATCTTACATGGAGGGCATCCACTATATAAGCAATCGCGGAGGTCTTACCTATCCTGGACCTGCCATAGATCATTGCTCCGCAGACACCAGAGAGCATCCATCCATTGATCTTGTACAGAAGCTCAAATATGCTGTTGGTTGCTATATGGAATCCTGCAGACTGCATGTAGGATATGGTTATCGCAGCTGTTGTTGCTTTCTGGTCATTATAGATACTGTCTGTGATCATTATTCCCTCCCTGCTTTCTCGTTCATAATTACCATCCAGGTCTCTTCTGAAGTCATGTCGTTAATGTTTCCGTCAGGATGTTTGATCAGGATCTTATTCCTGGCTGAAATAGATATGAGTTCTGCCTGTTTATTCTGTCCGGCACTCTTCTTTTCTTTTCTGTCCGGTCCCTGTTCTCTTTGGATAATGTCATACCTTGTCCTTGCTTTTTTGCTCTTAGAAGCACGTTTTCTGAGGCTCTGCTCTATGTCTGTGAGAGGTGTCGCTACATCACTATGCTTTTTCTTATTGTCATTTGCATATTTCAGTGCGAGCTTTCTTGTTTTCAGGGAATGCTTCTTTCGTCCATACTCTCCTACTGCTCTAAGTGTTTCTATGAAGGTGCCATCACTGGCATACGCATCTATGGCAGAAATATCATCGGGATTTACCATAAGGAGCAGCCTGTCGCCTAGGAATTCATAATTTACAGACAGTATATTACCTCTGTACTTTGCTCCAAGATATGTGACATAGGGTCTTTTTCCGCTCTTAATGTTTCCACGTACAGTAACTTCTTTAGGCATGAGCAGAAGTTTCTCAATCTCCTGTCTCTCACGGGCTGTGGCGGTGTGTGGTATCATGCCCTGTTCCAGTCTTTCGCCAAGTACTTCAAGAGGAGTTCTGTTAAGCAGACCGCTATGCGGAGAATTGTTGTATTCAATTACAAGGATTTCCATTATCTGGCATATGTCATCAAACGTGATCCTGTATTTTAAGGCCTGCTTTTCAGGATTGTTCCGTCTCAGGTCGTGACTGTTACTGCCTACAGTCCCGGGCAGGGCATGGAATCCCCGTTCCTCTATTGTCCTGAAAAATCTTTCTACAATGCCGCGCGTCTCCGGTGTTGATACCGCACCATAGTTGAGTGTTATACCAAGTTTTTCCGTGACTCTTCCAACAATGTTTTTTGCCAGATGAGCCTTTGCATTGTCCAGCATGATCTCGTCAAACAGGGCATATTCGAGTTGGGAATATTTTTGTGAAGGGAAGCCCTCCTTTTCAGGATGATCAAGTCCTTCAATAGTCATTTTTACCTTTTCATGTGGTCTGAATGAACACTGCATGGCCTTCAGAAGATCAAACTGGTTATAATTTGGCTCCTGGCTCATATAGAATCCGACTATACATCTGCTTGCCACATCAATTGTGGGAAGGAACCAGCATCGTTCACATATATCCTCTATTACTGTCCCGTCTCCAAGTTCAACGCTTGATATATACAGCATGTCCAGCCGGTGCCCGTCAATCTGCCCCCGTGAATAGGGCGCCACCGGAAGGGGACTGTAATTCTCACCATATCCGGTACTTGCAGCTTTCTGTGCTGCATCCTTGTCAGACCTTCTGTTTGCAAGCTTTACTGAGCTTTCTTCAAGTCTCTTAACATAACGGCGCAGAGCCTGGTATCCCTGGGATGATGTATTAAACGGGTAATCATCTGCACCTATCCCGATATTCTGGCACTCTTTCAGAAATTTTCCGTGCAGTTTTACAAGGTTCATATTCTTTTCAAGCGTGTATTTTTCATATCCGAAATAATTTCCCTCTATAAAATCCTTAAGTTCTTCGTGCTGTGACAGCAACTTTTCAAATGGGCCGATGGAATTTTTCTTTTCCCTGTGGTATTTCCATGGGCAGAGTGATGAGTACCCCCTGAAGTTCCCGGATTTATCCCTTTCAAGGCATCTGTCCACGAACTTGACTACATGGCTTTTATCTATTCCGGTCTTACCTGCAATGGATTCAAGATCCTCACCATCTATATACATGTCCACTGCTCTTTTTCTTGCCTGGTAAATGGCTTTCTTCTCATCAGATAACAGCTCGGTAGCCGGTTCTCTCCATAAAAACCTCGATTCCATCAGTTCATATCTGTCATATTTTCTGTGACTCATACGCAGTCAACCTCCGTTTTATATGAAATCTGCTTTTCTTCCATGTCATGGATTCTGATCAGTCCCCTGTAATAAAGGTCAGCAATGTAGTCACATCCATTTGGCTCTGTAAGTCTCCCAGAGGTGATGAGCTGTCCTATAGTCATCGTCCCATTCATTGACAGATACCTTACGAATGCGTCATCCGCACCTTTATCTATAGTCCTGACCCTCCTTGCACGCGCTGCCAGAAAATATATATTTCTCATAAAGAAAACACCTGCATAGATATCTCTGGTGCGCCTTATTTCTATCTGTTCATTTTTACAGACTCCCCAGAGATTGAAATCTGCGATCACACTGTTGTCAGTATCACCGGAAGTCACTAACTGAAAAGATTCCTGACCGCCTGAATACACGACATAAACAGAAGGCTCTACTTTTATGGATTTTCCGTTTATATGGAGAATATCTTCCATCGGACGCTCACAGTACCATATGACTTTGGGATCCATCTCCAGACAAAGAAGATTGTCAAACTGAAACTGTCCCAGTGCAGTTATGTTCCTCCCAAGCTTCCTGCTATAGCAGACGTGATAGCTCTTCATGTAGGACTTACTGCGTGGTTCTTCCAAAGGCGCAGAAAATCTGTACTTCACAAACACCCCCATATTCTGTTGCTGTTAATGAAACAATAGGAAAAAGATAGACTTATACCCCGAATGATGTTGAAATGGGTGACTTGTAATAGTTAATTCCACTTTGTAAGAGTAACTTCCACCTTGTAGGAGTAAATTCCACGGGGTGGAGTTTTCTTTTTACAAAAATGATGGATTTTATCCACATTTACGGCTATAATAGCACAAAAGTCGGAAAAATGCGTATGACAATCAGAAGTCGAGTTCACGTTGTCCTGTTAAGAGTTAGTGAATTCCACCCCCTAAGAGAAGTAGGTATGAAAGTCATCCAACTACGCAGAACTCCGGCTTTTTTATTATGAAATGGAAGTTTCTGCTCCGCAGAAACCTCGGAATTTAATAGTTAATGGTCAAAATACAGGCTGAGACATGATTAACGTCCTCCGGAGGCTCAGGGCTCCGCCCTAAGAACCTGCAAGGGACTAGTCCCTTGACCCTTTAACTGGGCTCTGCCCAGACCCGTCCTCGCCGGAAGCAGGACAGCAAGCATGCTTGCTGTCTGTTAGTTCAGGATAATCCGTGTCACTGCGTCAAGGGCTGCCCGGGCGCAGGCGCCCAGCGTACTGTCCCTTGACTCCGTTCCCGCTCCATTATGAATTATTCTTTTTGAGCAGTGAAGGTTTTAGAATAATGTCATTAGGCTTTATGATTTCAAATCTAAAAAGCTTTAATACCTTCTTGCCATAGATGAATGAGAGCATTGCATAGGGTGGTTTGTTTCCCAGCTCGGGACGGCTATAGGAGTTGATGTGATTCATCATCAGGTCAATCTGTTCCTGAGTATACTTCCCAATGTCTTTTCCTTTTGGAATGACTCTTCTTATAAATTCATGGTTGTTCTCACAAGCTCCTTTTTCGTTTGGAGCTGATGGATTGCAGTAGAATACTCTTGAGCGCAGCTCGCCATCAGAACTGTATTCGAGTGCTTCAGGATTAGAAAATTCTGTTCCGTTATCACATAAAAGGATAGGGAAGAGTTTCATGAAAAGCTTTTTTCCTAAAAGGTCATATATATCATTGAAGATGTCTATAACCGATTGTGAGTCATTTGCCGGTCTAAGAAAAGCAAGCTGGAACTTCTGTAGAACAAAGTGTATTGTCAGGAGAACGGCGCCGCCCTTAATGCCTTCAACTGAATCGAGTTCCACCACAGGAAGTTCCGGATGCTCCTCACGATATTTTAAGTAATCATCGTAGGTACGCCCCTTTCGGCATGCCTTATCAACTTTCAGTGGAACAGATTTGTTCTTTCTTACTCTGAAGCGGACTTTTCTTGGCATATCAACGTTCCTGCCATCAAAGAGTCCGTTGTCCACATATGTGTAAATGGTCTTTTCGCAGCGGAGTATCTTGTCAGGATTGTTAGTGAGGATGTGGTGTATTGACTGCCCATTCATAAGGAGGGGACTTACAACTGAATTGAGCTGCTTAAGTTCCTTCTCTGTGAGGTTGAAGCCGGATCGGGATTCACTCCTTAAGTCTTCGTACTCTTTCTGCGCATAGCGTGCATTATAAAGATGCTTCTCAAGGGTGCATGTGTTTCTCACGCTGCATCCGTTGCATACATATGGAGGCTTTGTATGAAGAGGACAGAGTTCCTTCTCATAATCCGGACATGCAGGTATGCATGATCCACAGCTTCTGCAGTTCTTTTTGTTTTTCCTGGTACACTCGTCACAGGCATCCCCATAGTGAGTGCAGTGTGTTCTGTTGGCGCAGTCATTGAAAGGTCGATAAGGAGCGCCCTTCTTTTCATATATTATATGTGCTCTGACTTCTTTTGAAATAGTGGTACAGTCTTTTCCTATCGCAGCTCCAATGGCTTTAAAGCTGAGAGAGTCATCCAAACCATGCTGGATTTCATAACGCTTGTCTAAATCAAGATGCTTGTTCTTATTAGTGGATTCCATAAGTTCCTCCTTAATGCCGGAGAGCATATGTGGATGAACCTATGGATGATATCAATAAGAATTAGTAAATTCCATACCCGAGTTTGGAATTAGTAAGTTCCATGTCGTGTGTTAAAGGGGTGGAATTTAGTTTTACAAGTTACTTGATGTTGAAATGCCAGTAAAATAGGCGTCTTAAAGCTCAGACTCGATTGAAAAATAGTCTGGGGTATGATACGATTTGTGTACGAAAGTAGCTATACAACCGTCTTTGACTGGCTGTATAACTGCTAACGCAAATGGCATCACAGATTGCTGCTCGTCCGTCAAAACCTGCTGCAATTGGTGGTGCTTTTTCTTTTCCCTAAAACGAGATTATCACAACGCAGATATTAAATCTACGGTTTTATGTGTAAAAATATGTTTATTTTCGCCATCTATTGGCAGAATTCATGTAAAATCGCCATCTATTGGCAAAACTCGTGTAAATCCGACACCTATTGGCAAACTTCGTGTAAAAATTTTACATGGAACCTGCCAATAGGCAAAGAAAAAAGCCCGTAAAAACGGACTTTTTAAATTCATTCATTGGCATTATTTATGTAAACTGACAATATCTAACGTATATCTAAATAACGTGTCCTAAACCATTAGACTATGGGACCATGCTCGGAGCCGTGTTTACTCACAGCTCCACTATATATTTTTATATTAGGCGCTGACTTGCGCCTGAATACCGGTATCAATAACAATAATGTCATCCATAGGAACTCCAAATACCACGGATAAAATCACTAAGTTATCCACTGACGGAATCGCTGTTCCGTGCTGCCACTTGTATATCGCCTGAGGAGTCATAAAGCCAAATAACATCTGTAAATCCTTAACAGACAATCCGGCATCCTGACGCAACCTTGCTATGTTTTTTCCGGTTGCCACCATATCAATGGCAGGAATTGCAACCATGTTGATCTCCTTTCCTTTCTGCAAAAAAATACCGCCTGCCTCATCAAAGGTAATGTCAAAAAGAGCTCTCAGATCATATGTCTGAGAGCTCACATAATACCTAATCTTGTTATTTATTTTATTTTCTTAACCTTTGCCTGTTTTTGAAAAAATGCCACGCCATAACACAATATCTGTTCATATCCATATAGGCCTTCAGTATACTTCATGTCAATTATCTGTTGAATTGCTTCATTGCAATCTTTATCCAAATCCGATTCCTTTTTAGACTTCTTCGCCTCAATAATGATTGCCCTTCGATTCTTTTTATCCTTCAATAAGATATCCGGTCTGCCCAAGCCCTTTTCCTTATTAGATTCTACATTGTAGCCTCTTCCAACAAAAATACCTGCAAGGAATGCATGATAATAATCTTCATGATAGTCGTTATAACTAATTGTATTCCATAAAAGATCTGATATTATCTTAGTTGCTTTATCCTGATTGTTTTCCCATAATGCCAATAACAATTCAGAAATTGATTCCTTATCAGCAGTATCATTAAAAAATTCCACGACAGTATCTTCAAAAATCGTCGCTATTTCCATATTTGGAATACGAAGCGATACTGTTTCCGAGGCTTCACTCTGATCAGCCTTTGAAACATATCCGGTCATCAGAAGAACACTCCACAGATTATCTTCTGATGAATGTAATGTATCATATGTTAACTGATCCGTTATCTTTGATATTACAGATCCGCCGTTTAACAATTCTTCAAATTTATCAGCAACATCAAAATCTGTACGTTTAACAAATGTAAGCAAAATGCTGTTATGACTTGTATTTTTCCAATAATTCTTAGGTAATAGATTAGTATCCTTTTTCAGATCTGAAAGATAATTTATCACATCCCAGGGACAATATAGCGAATTGCTTCCAAAAATATATCCGTTATACCATTCTCTAACTGATTCCTTTACATCCTCTCTACCTGCTGCAGCAAGAATTTCATCAACATCCTTATCAAGGAACCCAAAATATTTAGAAAAACCCTCATCTAAAACCGAATAGGATGCAAAATTATTTGTCCCTGTAAATATACTCTCCTTAGCAATGCGAAGGCATCCTGTTATTACAGCAAACTGCAAAAACTCATTATATTTAAGAGCACTACTCATTATCCCCTTAATCACATCGAGCATCCTTGAATAGTAAGAATTCTCTTTTGTATCCTTTTCACTGGCTTTCGCAAGCGGTACATCATATTCATCAATTAGGAGAATTGAATTCTTACCATAAACAGCATTCATCATTCTCATAATTGTTTTCAGCGAATTCTTTACATCCGCTTCATCAGCTTCCTGAGCCTTAAGCTTCATAAAAATTCGTTCATCATCTTTATCAACTACTGTATCAATAAAAATTGGTGCAAGCTCTTTACAAAGATCTGCCAGCTTGGTCTCCAGCATTTTATATGCACCTTCAAACGTCTCAGCGTCCACGTCCTTAAAGGAGACAAATAGCACCGGATACTGATTCATCCAAGTCTTACAAAAGTCTTGATGCCCAGAGATATCAAGACCATCAAACAAAGTATGACTATCCTTCCTAATATTGAAGAAGTTTTCCATCATACTCATCATCAATGTTTTACCGAATCTTCTAGGTCTGGTAAATAAACTTACCGCATTATCAGTATCATGCACAAGCTCATATAGAATCTCGGTCTTATCAACGTAATAATTACCGGATTCTCGGATATCTCTAAAATCGGATTTACCTACACCAACTTTAAACTCCATCTTCTGGCTCCTCTACATCTACCTCTGTTCTATGAAAATTATAAAATTTATACATAGCTCTTTCAAGAAGTTAACTTACCCATATCGGCATTTTTTTCTATTTTTGCAGGTAATTCTTATAATAGATAAACCAGCACTTTTGTTGCAGGTATTAAAAAAAATATTCTTGTGACAAAGCTATAGGTTTTCTTATCCATTAAAAACTTTGATTTTTTTCATAAATACGTGGAACTCTTCCGCTTATTTCACAAGCAAACTCATAATTGAATCTACCACTCTTTTGCCCCAATTCTTCAAGTGAAATAGATTCCTGATTTTCATCAGCTGCTGATCCATGTCCGATCAAGACCACTTCATCTCCTTCTTTCACATCATCAATATCAGTGACATCAACCATAAACTGATCCATGCATATTCTTCCAATGACAGGCGCTCTTTTGCCGCTGATCAAAACCTGCCCTTTTCCACCTGATAAAGTTCTTGGATATCCATCGGCATATCCCACAGGTATAGTTGCGATTTTCATTTCTTTGTCAGAAACAAAGGTCCCTCCGTAACTCACTTCTGTTTTGGGAGGGATGGTTTTAACATATGTAACATGGCTGATCATGGAAAGTACCGGATTTATCTGTATTTTTTCTTTATCCACTTCTTCAGATGGCCACATCCCATACATGGTGACACCGCACCTTACCATATCCATATGTGCCTCCCGGAGCTGGATGATCCCTGCGCTGTTGCAGCAGTGCTTCAGTCTGAAATACACACCTTTTTTCTCTTCTACTCCATAAACGAACTTTTCAAAGGTTTTAAAGCATTTTCTCGCACTTGCGAGATTCTTTTCGTCTGCTCTTGCAAAATGCGTAAAAATACCCTCAACCTTTATACCTTCTGCCTTAAAGGCTTTCATAATAAATTCTTCGCCTTCAGTGTTTGGTCGTATACCTATTCTGCTCATTCCGCAATCAACAGCTATATGGACATAAAACCTTTCATCTCCGGCTTCCTTGTGATTTTCCTTCCAGCATTTTGAAAGGTCTGATAACATATCCTCTCTGAATACAGATGGTCTTATTCCTTCCATAAGCATTCTTTTGTACGCATACGGAAATGTATATCCCAAAACAAGTATTGGCTTGGTAATGCCCTCATCGCGGAGCGCAAATGCCTCTTCTGCTGTTGCAGTGGCAAATCCCCATATATAATCCTTTTCCTCAACCATACTTGCTATAGGAGCTGCTCCCATTCCGTATCCATTAGCCTTAACGACAGCAAGCATTTTTGTTCCATCAGGAAGGGAGGCATGCATGTTTTCAACATTTTTATTTACAGCTTCCAGATCTACCTTCGCATATACTCTGGCATAGGTATCTAACATAACAATTTCCTCCTGCTTATTACGCTCCAAGATAAGCTTTCTTTACCTCATCATTTTTCAGAAGTTCCTTAGCATCTCCCGAAAGCTTTATTTTTCCTGTTTCAAGTACATAAGCCCTGTTTGCAACCTTCAGCGCCATCTTTGCATTCTGTTCAACAAGAAGTACTGTTATTCCCTGTGCATTAACTTCCTTAATGATTCCGAATATTTCCTGCACTAGTAGAGGTGAAAGTCCCATGGAAGGCTCGTCCATAAGAATAATCTTGGGATTTGACATAAGTGCCCTGCCAACCGCCAGCATCTGCTGCTCTCCTCCGGACAGGGTTCCTGCAAGCTGTGACTGTCTCTCTTTTAATCTTGGGAACTTCTCAAACACATTTTCCATCTGCTCTTCTATCTGAGCTTTATCCTTACGGGAAAACATGTACGCTCCCATCTCTATGTTTTCTCTTACTGTCATATCCACGAAGACATGCCTGCCTTCCGGCACATGCGCTATTCCATGAGTTACAATTTTACTCGGTTCTTCCTTCAACAGATCAATATTATCAAAAGTTACCAGTCCGCTTGTTGCTTTCTTTAGTCCTGTTATAGTCTGTAAAATAGTCGTTTTTCCGGCACCATTTGCACCAATAAGCGTTACAATTTCTCCATCGTTTACTTCAATACTCACATCATTTATCGCATGAATTACGCCATAATGGACATTTAGATTCTCAACCTTAAGCATATTGCTCACCGCCTTTATCTTCGTCTTCACTTCCCAAATAAGCCTCGATTACCTGCTTGTTAGTGGATATCTCTTCGGGTGTACCATGAGCCAGTATCTCACCGAAATTAAGGACATATATCCTCTCGCAAATACTCATAACAAGACTCATATCGTGCTCAATAAGAAGGATTGGAATCCCGAATTTTTCGCGTAACATCTTTATGGATTCCTTGAGTTCAGCAGTCTCAACCGGGTTCATTCCAGCGGCAGGTTCATCCAGAAGAAGCAGCTTCATATCAGTAGCAAGTGCTCTGGCAATCTCCAGGAGACGCTGTTTCCCATAGGGAAGATTCTCTGCAGCCTGATCTGCAAACTGCTCTAAATGGAACAGCTTCAAAAGCTCCATGGCCTTTTCGGTTATTTCCTCTTCTTCCTTCCAGAAATAGGGTGTTCTGAACAATGACTGAAATAAATTAGCTTTCATGTTCTTGTTGAAAGCCACCTTTACGTTATCCAGAACTGACATCTTCTTGAAGAGGCGGATATTCTGAAAAGTACGTGCTATTCCGGCATTTACAACCTGATGCGTCTTCAGACCATTCATACGCTTTCCGAGAAGGCTGTAGCTACCGGATGTCGGTGTATAGATACCTGTGATCAGATTAAAAATTGTTGTTTTTCCTGCTCCATTCGGCCCTATCAGTCCGACGAGTTCTCCTTTATTTATATAGATATTCACGTCATTTACAGCCTTAAGACCTCCAAACTGAATACCTAAGCTCTTAGTTTCAAGTACAGTTTCACCTGTCATACAATGCACCTCATTTCATCATGTATTGGCATCCTGAGCAGAATGGATAATCTCCATTTCCGAATCCTCTGTTTGGGAATCTTTCTTCAGGAAATATTTCGCCAGACTAAATTCCTTTCCACCACATAATCCTGTCGGCTTAAAGATCATAACCACTACCAGTACCACTGCGTAAATCAGCATTCTGTAGCTGGCAAAAGCCGGAACTATGTAAGATATTAACTGCGGAAGTGCTGAAAGGATCGGTGCTGCAATTATTGATCCTGTCATGGAACCACTTCCTCCCAGAATAACTATCGCCAGAAGCTCTGATGATTTTGAGAAATCAAAATAAGTAGGAACCAGGATTGTAATGTAATGTGCATAGATTGCGCCAGCCACTCCTGCAAATGCAGCAGATATTGTAAAGGTAAGCACTTTCACAGCTGTTACATTTATACCTGACGCAGAAGCTGCAATTCTGTCTTCTCTTATGGCGATCAGAGCTCTGCCATATCTTGAGCGGATGTAGCAATACATCAGTACTATGCTGAGAACCATTGTTATGAACACATAATGGTAATCCGAAGCCTTGGTAATTCCTGAAAATGATTTTCCAAAGGTAGCCTTCCCCGTAATTGCAGGAATTCCAAAATTACTCAGTACTACTCTTACAATCTCCGCCACAGCCACCGTTACGATACAGAGATAATCGCCACTAAGCCTCAGTGCGGGAATTCCAACCAGAACTCCTACTATTGCTGCTGTCAGTCCACCGATAACTATTGCCAAAAGATAGACCACCGGTTTAGGAAGTGTCACATAATCAGAAATAAGCGTAGTAGCAATAGCAGATGTATAAGCTCCAATCGACATAAAGCCTGCATGTCCAAGAGAAAATTCTCCCATATATCCTGTAAGCAAATTCAAGGAGCATACTATAATCGTGTAAAACATTCCAACGATAAGAAGTCCGTTGAAATATGCTGCCTTCCTCCCAAGAATTCCGGTATCAAACAGAAGGCATAGCAGTAAAAATACGATTCCAACCGCCAAAAAGCTAATCAGATATTTTTTCTTTACTAATTTAGGCATTTCCCCACTTCCTTTCATTAAACTTTCTCACTTATTACTTTTCCAAGAAGGCCTGTAGGCTTAACCAGAAGCACGAATATCAGAATAAGATAGGTTACTGCCTCATAGGTTCCGGGAAGCATATATACCTTAACCAGAATCTCTACTATTCCAAGTAAAAGCCCGCCTATCATAGCTCCCGGGATACTGCCGATTCCTCCAAGTACAGCGGCTACAAATGCCTTTAAGCCAAGGGATATGCCAAGCTCATTTTTTATGCTGACATAAGAGGTTGTGTACATCATGGATGCTATAGCTGCAAGCCCTGCGCCAATTGCAAAGGTAGTTGTAATAATCTTGTTTACATTTATTCCAACCAGTGTCGATGCAACCTTATCTTCAGGTACAGCTCTCATGGCTTTTCCAAGCTTTGTATATCTGATAAATAATGTAAGAACCCCCATAACCACCAGGCCTATGATCAATGTAAGGATTGTCTGTCCCGGAATCCCTGCTCCAAGGAAATTGATAGTCGGAAGATTAAACATGGGAGGTACATTTCTTGGTGCGGATCCAAATACGACCAGTGCACCGTTTTCCAAAACAAGGCTCATTCCCAAAGCAGTGATAAGTGCCGTTGTTGGTCCCTGCCCTCTTACCGGCTTATATGCGATCTGTTCTGTGAGAACTCCCACCAATATGCATACGCCGATAGCAGCCACAACCGCAAACCACAGCGGAAGCCCAAAATAGCTCATAACCGGTATTACATAAAATAATGTAAATCCGCCAACCATGATAAAATCACCATGCGCAAAATTTATCATTCTGATGATTCCGTAAACCATGGTATAGCCGAGAGCTGTTAACGCATATATGGAACCAAGGTTTAATCCATACATCAAACTCTGAATCAATTTAGTCATCTGCTCTCATCTCCATTTCTTATATTTTTAAAAACAGAGAGCTCATAAAGAGCTCTCTGACTGAAATCTGTTGCTTCGTTGCAAAGCTTTAAGTCGCTATTAGAAACTTCCGTAATATGTAAGTGCACCATTATCAAAGGTTTCAATTGTGAATGGCTTAACTGCATCACCATTCTCATCATAGGTAATGGTACCGCCCATGCTATCGTAACTGATCTTCAAAAGTGCATCCTTAACAACTGAAGGATCATCACTTCCGGCTTCCTCCATAGCCTTAACAAGCATTTTTACTGAGTCGTAATAAAGAGAAGCAACTGCATTAAGTCCATCTTCACTTCCGTATTCTGCCTTGTAATCACTTACAAAATTCTTTACCTCATCTGTATCAGCTGAAAGATCTACGTGAGCCAGATAGTAAGTATTTGCAAACTTATCTTCATATCCTGCGGTGTCTGTTCCGTCCCATGCATCACCGCCCATGATCGGTCCGTCAAATCCTGCATCACGCGCCTGCTGTATGAAGTTCGGAACTGTATCGTAGTTGTTAGGATAAATGATTGCTTCTGCACCTTGCTCAATAGCCTTTGATATCTGTGCTGTGTAGTCCGTATCTGTTTCAACACAACCGTAATGCTCGTAAGTTACATCACCTAAAGTATCAAGATAACCTTCCATCTGTTCTGCAAGTCCTGCACAGTAATCCGAGTCCTCCGCTACTACGATTGCCACATTCTTGGCTTTAAACTCCTCTGTTGCCAGCTTTGCAAGTGTAGGTCCCTGGTTTGCATCTGAGAAGCATTCTCTGAAAATATAATCACCTGTCTTACATATCGCAGCGTTTGTTGAATATGGAGTGATAACAAGCATTCCGCTGTCCTGAGCTGATTCTATAAAGGACATTGTGCAGCTTGATGAGCAGGAGCCGATCACTGCACTGATATCATATGATGCACAGTTGTTATATGCACTTGCTGCTTCAGTAGCATCGGACTTATCATCTGCAAATACCGCTGACTCCAGCTTATAGCTTTTTCCGTCAAGCTTTACACCACCGGCTTCATTTATCTGCTTGATCGCCAGGTTATATCCGTTGATAGCTCCTTTTCCCCAGCTGGCAAAGCTTCCGGTAAGTGGAGCAATTCCGGCAATAGAAATTGTTCCATCAAAATCCCCCTCGACTTCTGCAGTGCTTGCAAGCGGTGTGCTTTCATCCTTAACGGTCTCACCACAGCCGGCAATCATTGCTCCACACATAGCAACTGTTGATAATAGCGCGATACCTTTTCTCATTCTTTTCATAATATTCTCCTCCTATTATGTTGTTTGCGTATCCGTAATTACCCGAATATGCATTAATCTATGTGAACTGATCTACGCTGGCTGCTGTAAACCAAATTTCACTTTTACATAATTCTCTATAACATCAACACATCTGTCTCTGCCAACCCTTGCACTGTTTAATGTCATGTCGTAGTTAACCGGATTAGTCCAGTAATTCCCCTTTGTGTAATATTTATAATAATCAGCCCTGTATTTATCGGTCTTTGATATAAGTCTGTGGGCCTCCTCCTCGGTAACTCCAAGCTTTTTTGTGATGGATGCAACACAATCCTCTCTTGGTGCTTCTATATAAAAGCTGGCAACATTACAGTAGTCTTTTAATACGAAATCTGCACATTTTCCAACAACTATGAATGAGGTGTTTTTTGCCATCTCCCTTATAATCTCGCTCTGGATATTGAAAAGATTGATATCCGACGTAAACCGCTTGTCAGAGGGCTCAGCCACATAGTTAAAGGGAACGCCTCTCAGTATGGGGCTTTTATTTACCTTTTCATCAGCCAGATTGAAAAGTGCCTCGCTTATTCCGCTGCTCTCGGAAGCCATTTTCAATATTTCCTGTTCGTAGCAGGGGATGCCAAGTCGCTGTCCCAGCTTGACTCCGATTTCCTTTCCTCCACTTCCGAAGCCTCTTGCTATAGTGATTACATATTTCTGCATATCATCCACACTTTCTGACATTTCTTTTTATATCAGTAGCTTCGATTATCTCCTGATATAAAGCATCCCTTAGTCTAAATAATGTCTCTCTGTCCTTACCTCCGACAGGCTTTCCATCCAGTTCATCAACATACATACAAACATTTGAGGATGAAGTAACTATAATCTCATCTGCATCCCACAGGTCTTTCAGGTAATAAGGTGTTTCACTTACACCAATGCCCAGCATTTTACACATTCTGACCAGATGCGCTCTGGCAATACCGGGAAGAATAAGTTCATCTGTAGGAGCTGTATAAACTATTCCGTCTTTTATTATGTGGCAGTTACAGTGAGCACATTCTGTTATTCGACCATCCTTTCTATAGAGGATTGTCTCATCAACTCCGGCTTTATATGCCTTTTCCGCATATAACACCGACGGCAGAAGGTTCAGGGTTTTACAGTTGCAGTAATAGAATCTCTTATCCTCTGCAGTCACACACTTGATAGGCTTTTGACAGTCATTAAGCACTTCCGGCTTTATCATGACCCATAAATTTCCCGGTCCCTTATCATATGTATGGCTTCTTATACCTGTTCCTCTTGTGCAGGCAAAATACACGAAATTCCCACCTGTATCCATCTTCAATACCAATGACTGAAGAAGATCCTTTAACTCACTTTTCGAGCAAGGTATCTCAATATCCAGCAGCGCAGCCGAATTAAAGAATCTGTCAATATGCTCATCAATTGCAAAAAGATAGTAGTTCCTTGAAGGTCCGGCATCATACACTCCATCACCGAAAAAGCATACTCTGTCGTTGAACGGAATAGTCATCTTATCCAGTTCGTCATACTTTCCATTGTAGTAACCTAACGTTTTCATTTATAATCGCCTCCTCTATATTTATGGAACTGTTTCTAAATAGGAACAGATTCCTCAGTATGCAAAGCATCCAGAATCTCATATTCAATACTCATATTTTTTCCATCAACACTGACGCTCCTGTCCTTGGTAACTCCATCGATGCTTCCGATGGAAACTGTCTTTTTTATGAAGGATCTGACCCATTCATATTTTGGTACAAGCTCTATTCCGCTAAGCTTTCCCAACGCAGTAACTATTCCGTATGCTCCCCAGTTTGAAACGGAAGCGATAACAGAAATGTCAGCAGGAATCACACAGGGCTCAAGGGAAAGCTTTCTGGAAATTACTCCTGCTATTTTTCCCATGCCGATCTCATTTCCTCCATCACCAACTCCTATAGTGGGAACGATTCCCTGGTATCTGATGAACATCTCATCTATCGGAGCTGTGTGTTCACTGATGTCTTCACCTCTCATATTTGCGTAGTATCCAAATTTATTACGCCCGCATCTCTCAACAGATATCATTCCTTTGGGCTTATATTTCTTCACAATCTCATCGATTTTGTCTTCACCTGCCATAATATCTATATAGATGATCCTGATATTTTCATTATCAAAAAAGCCTCTGCAATACTCGTCCGTTATTATCACCGGTGTATAGCCAAGCTTTACCAGTGCATGTGCCAGCGCCACTGTTCCTACCGGTCCATCTGTTTCAGCATATCCCGCAACATAAAACCCGGTTGTCAGAAACACATATCCCTTTTCCCAGGACAAAATCTCTCTCGCTGCCTTTGTACAGTAATCTTCAGACAGATAAAATCTGATATCTGACATACCTCTATTGGAGTGCCTGAGAATAATGTCTTCAATTGTTTCGTTCTCACTAACACTTTTCATATCCGGTCTCCTCAAAATATATTCGATCAAAAGTCTTTTAAACTGCGATACGATGTTCCTCTATCACATCCCTGATAGAGGTCACCTCCACATGCTCACGAATGAGTGCTTCGTGTATTTTTCTTGCAAATTCAACGGCTTTTACCCCATCTCCATGAAGGCAAATGGAATCGGCCTGAACGTGAACCCTGCCACCTGTGATTGTCTTGACCGTGCCGGTTTTTACCATGTCTATCACGCGGCTTATTGCCACATTATCGTCTGTAATCACTGCCCCGCTAAGACTTCTGTCTACAAGTGTTCCGTCATCGTTATATGCCCTGTCGGCAAATACCTCGCTGGCAACCTTAAGACCTGTTTCCCTTGCTGCTTCTATCATGAGACTTCCGGAAAGTCCGAGTAAGATCAGGTCCTTATCAACCTCACTTATTCCCTCAGCAATGGCTATTGCAAGCTTCTTGTCCTTTGCTGCCATGTTGTACATAGCACCGTGCGGCTTTACATGTGAAAGCTCCACATCATGTGATTTACAGAAAGCATACAGGGCACCGATCTGATACTGAACCATTGCTTTAAGCTCTCTGGGAGATACAGCCATCCTTCTTCTTCCGAATCCTACAAGATCCGGGAATCCCGGATGTGCTCCGATGCTCACCTTGTACTCCTTTGCCATGCTTACGGTTTTATCCATGACAATAGGGTCAGACGCATGAAAACCGCAGGCAACATTTGCTGAAGATATATATTTGATAACATCCTCATCCATTCCGCATTTATAATTTCCAAAGCTTTCACCAAGATCGGCATTTAAATCAACCTTCATAACCAGCCTCCCAATTTTCAGTATTTTAATCTCACATTCTTTACATCAGTAATAAACATGTGCCCGGGTGAATGCGTTATGCAAAAATCAGGCTTGGAATTCATTACCACAGCCTGAGGAGTAACACCACAGGGCCAGAACACCGGGATTTCTCCATCTCTTATCTCTACTGAATCCCCAAAATCAGGTTTGTTTATGTCCTCAATTCCTATTGCCTTAGGATCACCTATATGTACCGGTGCTCCGTGAACCTTGGGCATCTCTCCGGTTACAAGGACCGCCTTTGTAACAAGTTCATACGGTATTGGCCTCATGCTTACAACCATTGAGCCGCTGAAAATTCCTGCTTTTTTACAGTTAATATTTGTCAGATACATAGGAACGTTACAGCCCATTTCGATATGCCTTACCGGAATTCCAGCTTTCAGCAATTCCTCTTCAAACGAAAAACTACAGCCTATAAGGAAGCTAACCAGATCATCTCTCCAGTACTTCTTCACATCTGTGTATTCCCCTGTAAGAACTCCATTTTCAAAAACTCTGTACTTGGGAATATCACGCCTGATATCTGCTCCGTTAGCCACCTCTCTTATCAGTACTTCTCCTGCCTCAAGAACTTCGAGTATAGGACAGGCTTTGGGATTTCTCATGGCAAATAGCAGAAAATCGTAGGTATATTTCTTTGGAAGAGAAATAAGATTTGCCTGTGCATACCCTTCGCACATGCCACTTGTCTGACCTGTAATTGTGCCTTCTCTTATGAGCTGTCTTACTTCTGCCGGTGCAACAGCCGCGTATTTATTTGTAGATAACTGAATCTTTTCATCTTGCATGAATTGCCTCCGGATAATAAATCATCTCCAGCCTTGGATTTGCTTCATATATACTTGTCAGTAAATCTAAAAAATTCCATTTCTGAACATCCGCTATATCTACCTGCTTAAATCTGATAATGTCCCCGGGCCTTGCCTGTGCCAGGAACTGCAAGTCTTCACTAACCACAGTTGCTATTTTTGCATACCCTCCGGTAGTCTGATGATCTGCCATCAGGATTATTGGCATTCCGGATGATGTGACCTGAATTGATCCAAAGGTTATTCCATCTGATACGATGTCCGTTGATGCATTCGCCTCTATTGCTTTTCCGTCAAGTCTTATTCCCATCCTGTCAATGTCAGTAGATACCTTATAGGAGGTATTAAAAAAATCTATCATTCCGTTTTCGGTAAAATAATCATCCTGTGGTCCAAGTATCACTCTCACCTCAATCTCTGAATTGTATTTCTGAGGAGTAGCTTTTCTTTTTAATACTCGTCTTATCTTATGTGATGAATATCTGACATCTCCTGTATCAAGTATGTCTCCGGCCTGAAGCTTTCTTCCTTTATATCCACCTATCTCGCACTTTATATTTGTGGATCTGCTTCCCAAAACTATCGGAACGTCAACACCTCCTGCAAATGCCAGGTAAGCTCTTATACCGTTTTTTGCAAATCCGAATTTTAATGACTGTCCACTTTTTGCCAGATAGGCTTTTCCTCTTGAGACTTTTTCGCCATCCAGCGTAGCGTCCATCTCGGCACCCATATAACCAAACACTGTATCTTTATCAAAAAGCACTTCCGGTCCCATGAGTGTGATTTCCAACGCAGCCTCGCCCTTTTTATTTCCTACCAGATAATTTGCTTTTCTATATGAATTCTTATCCATGGCACCGGATTCACTGATTCCGGAATCCATATATCCAAATCTGCCCTCGTCCTGTACAGTTGTCATTGCTCCGGGATTTAGTATCTTTATACTCATAACCTCATCTCCTCCCGCCATCTGTCCTGATTTATTCTTCATATTCCATCCTGTAATGATGAAGTTCAATTTCTCTTCTGATATCATCATATTCCTCTCTTGAAACAGGCTTAAATCTTATGTATTCTCCTGCTTCGCAAAGGATAGGTTTTTCTCTTTTTATGTCATAAAAATCAAGCGGTGTACTTCCTATAAGTCTCCAGCCTCCGGGCGAATCCACCGGATAAACACCTGTCTGTGAACCTCCTATCCCAACAGACCTTGCGGGAATTTTTGTCCTCGGAGTTTTCAATCTTGGAATGTTTATCCTTTTATCAAGACCTCCCAGATAAACAAAGCCAGGGAGGAATCCAAGCATGAATATTTTGTATTTCATACCTGAGTGGATACTTACTATCTCCTCCTTCGGAATATTCAATTCCTCAGACATTTGTGAAAGGTCAGGTCCATAAAGGTCGTCGTAGCAGCACGGAACGATAAGTGTCTTATTATCTTCCGCTGCATTACTTTTTTGTTCATAGTCAATACTTTTCACTATGCTTACAAGTCTTATGTAGGAGATCTTTTGGGGATTGTAAAAAACCATCAGGCTTCTGTACGTTGGAAGTATTTCTCGTACTCCCCTTATTCTCTTATCTTTTATTGATGCAGCCATGGAAATAACCTTGTTATTTACTTCATCATCTATCGTTTTCCCAAACTCGATGACCATTGCTTCATCGCCTGCAGGTAAATATCTGACTTCCATACCATCACCATCCCCATTAATGCCGATGGCGAGGATATCCTTTATTGACATCCTCGCCATTAAAAAATTAAAGGCGAGGAAATTTCATGAATTATGAAACGTCCTCGCCTCGCTTTTCGATATTATTTTTAAAACAAAATAGGGCCATGCATCTATGCACAGCCCCTTTGCTTGAAACAGATAATACACCCATATAAAAAAAATTGCAACACCTTTTTTTATTTTTGATAAAGAGGTAAATTTGACTTTCCAGACCTGATGCACATGAATCTATGCCTTCCGGTATTATGCATTCACTGTCCTTGATAAAAAAATAAAGCAATAAAATTATAACAGAGATCAATCTGCAGGACTAAGTGCATAGTTTTTAATAATCCGTGAGAAGTGACCGATTAGTCTTGCAAAAATACAGTCAGTTCTATGTTTGCTTTGCCTAAAAATATAAGAAACCGCATAAAATCAGGCTTTGCAAAAACTAAAAAAACCAGACATTATGCGGTTACTTTTACATGTATAATAATAAGCAAAAAGTGTGCACTAGCCTTTGCTAGTAACGTATTAACGATATAGCGTGCATTTATATACTAGAATATACCCAATAGGGTGTAATATTGCGTATTTTTTTATCTTAAGCTCACGTGAAATTGCTCCAGCTAATACCTTATTTGAAAAGTACTCTCATCCTCCAGCGGTATCGTAGCTTTTGTCATATCCAGCACATCTATGTATCGTCCACTTTTTACCTTTTCTATGAACAGTTCGATTGTGTCACTGTCTCCCTGGACCTCCACAGTTACTGAGCCATTCCACTCATTTTTAACCCAGCCTGTCAGCCCGTACATGGTTGCTGTATGATATGCAGTGTATCTAAATCCAACTCCCTGCACGTATCCTTTAAAATTTAAATGTACTCTGATGATTTCTTTCATATCCAATTGTAGTCTCCGCCTGTTACAGCCAGAGATAAAAGTGCATCAATTCGCTCAACCTCTTCTTTTCCCTCGACAACCTGAATTAGCTTAGCTGTTTCTTTTACTATGGGCATTTCCTCGTCGGGGCCTATTTCCATATCGGGCTGTTTACCGCAGTACGGGCATACTATACTCGGTCCTACTTTTGTGGATAAAAATCTGTTTGCACATTCACTGCATTCATAAAAGCCTGCAATTGTGGTTTCATCTGGTACGTAATACATGATATGTGTCTCCTATTCAAATTATTCTACTCTTTTCAAGATAACACTCATGAAAATATGCTTCAAGCCGATTAATCACGCGCGACATCTGTATCGATAGTTATCTCTCTCATTTAAAAAATTCCCCGAGTTTTCATTTCGTTCAGAAGAGTTTTGCCAATCAATGGGCTACCAGGCTATCAATCAGGCAAAGACGCTGCTTTTTATTGGTGAAATCCCAGGTGTGAAATGCTCCTCCCATGCAGTACTTGCGACTTTCGCAAGTAGCACATTTCTCGTTGTCGTCAGCTCTGTCACGGCGAAAAGCCTTGAATTCATTTTTCCAGATATCAGAAAATCTCCTGTCATGAATATTGCCTTGAATAATCCCGGGCTGTTCCCTGTCGATATCGAGACAGCCGTAAACATCTCCGGTTACTGTGATACTGGCAACCGTAACTCCGGCCATACAGAAGAAGTACCAATCTCTCACTTCTCTTTCATATTCGAGGCCAAGGTAATGGCAACAGCCATAGGTAACCGGTTCATTGTCAGCTCTTTTGCTACGGATAAAATCCATAATATATCGCTGATCGTTATCAGTAAGAAGAAGCTCAGGATGTTCAAGCGCTCGCCCAATAGGCTCAATGCCCATAATGCGCCAGCTGTCGATATAAATATCGCGCATTATCTCATAGAGAGCATCTAATTCTGATATAGTCTCGTGGTTAACAACAGTTGTCACCATAATACTGTCAAAGCATTGGAGGTCAATAAGGTTCTGAATCCCTTCCATTGCTCTTTTATAGCCGCCCTGTAGCCCTCTTATCCTGTCGTGTGTCTCAGGTAATCCGTCAATACTTATCGAGATGGTGTTCATTCCGCATCTCTGAAGCATTTTTGCAACCTCAGGTGTTATAAGAATTGCATTAGAAGTCATCCCCCATTTAAAGCCCAATGAATGAGCATAGCTCATAACCTCTTCAAAATCAGGGTACAAAAGTGGCTCTCCTCCTGTAACATTAATTTGAGGTAGAGAGCCTTTAAAATCTTCTTTTATCTGAACTAAAATATCTTTCCATTCCTGCGGAGCCATCTCCTCAGAGCGCACATCACCACATCTTGAACCGCAGTGCCAGCAATGTTCGTTACAACTTAGCGTAAGTTCAAAGAAAAGCTGCTTAAGAATGGGCTTTTCAAAAAACTTGTTCCGAACGTCTGCCTGAAGATCAAGATGAGATAATTTCATTTTGTTCTTATTCATTATTGTTTCCTTAAAGTATATTATTGCAATCAGTCAGCTACCGGCGGGCCATATACATCTTCCGGCTCAGGATCGGGATATGTATCATCAGTATAATCCATAGAATCTAATGTATTAGCATTATTCTTAGGATCATCCTGTTCTACAGATGCGCCATTATTACTGTTTGTGAAATTTTCCTCTACCGGTGGGCCATAGCCACAAGCCGCGCTTAGCAGCATGCTTGCCACACTGACAGTGGTTGCAATAACCCCCTTTTTATTCATCTTTTTCATGTGGAACTCCTTCCAACTGTTACATAAAATGATAGACTATTTTGTCGCTTTTTGAAAGCGTATTGTTCGTTTCCTAATTCATTAATAGGCGAGGCCAGACAATGCTGAGCTCTGGAACGTCTCGGCACCACCTGGCCTCTGTTGTTTTCTTATGTGTGGGTAAAGGTGTTCCTTTCCCCGTATCAATATTTTAAGATATCTTAGTCTTGGATTTATATCAGCAAAAGTACCAAAAACAGCTGTTACTGAAAGATAGTTACAGTTCAAACCCTAGCTTGAGATGAGAAGACCGGTAGACTACACTTGATTCATCAAGTCAATCTACCGGCCTTTTGTCTATCGAAGATCTTCGATACGCTGTCATACACGCTGGATTCTGGATCCTGTCTTAATGACAGAAGCATAAGACTCACTTTCTATACGAAAATGAGTATGTTTTTTATCCAAGAGATTCCTTTTGCATGTAATCAGAGAACCTAAGCCAATCAATTTTAATCTTCCTTGCATCCCATTCATTATTTAATCTTTCAAATTCATCCTCAGTAATCTGACTTTCACTAATGCGTGAAGCTTCATCGATGTCAGTGTATGAATCTTTTATATGTACCGGTTCTTCCCAATATCCAAGGAACTCATCAGATATAAAGGCATTGGATCCCCATCCATATTCTTCATGTATCTCGATATTCGAAGGATCATAATGTAGCCTGTCGGTTCCCCAATTGGCAGCACCTCCGCTTCCTGTTTCATAGATATATCCATCTGATCCAAGCCAGTGTAGATCCCTGCTTCCGCCATCACATATTTGTAAAAGCTTACCATCTATAAGAGCATATGCCCTTTCAAAGTAGTCCTCGGGAATCCATTCTGCATCAGCATCGCTAACAACGCCAAAGATGATTTCGAAATTACCATCGCTGTTAAGATCAACATAGGTATAGCCCACGTTTTCGAGGTTAAAGTTATAATCCATTTCATAATATGAGCCGGTATTCATGACAGCCGTATCGTCCTTATCTTTAAGAACAAGGCTTCCTGCGGTATATTTCCCATTTGCATTAAAGCTCTGGTTCTGCCACTTCATCACTTCATTATATGACTCAACTATCTTGTCAAAAGCTCCTTCATAAAGCTCGTCATACTTTTGGATAAGGGCAGTATCTGACATTCTGTAGACATAGGTACCATTTTCTTCTTCCAGATAGGTTCTGTCATATTTTCCTTCTTCCGGTCCTCCAACTGCCCCAGCTTCTTCAGTAGCACTACTATCTTCTATGATTGCGTCGCCGTTTTCTTCGCTTTCAGTATCAGAATCACTTACCATATCCTCGGAAAGCTCTGTGTCAGCTTCGGTGGATTCTTCCACAGGTACTTCTTCTTTCTCAGCACTGCCTTCAGCTACATCTTCTGTACTTTCTGCTGTTACCTGCTCTTCAGCCTTTGGCTCTGCTTCATTAGCATTTCCTGCAGGTGTATTTGCACAGCCAGAAAAGACTATTGCAGCTCCTATGATCATCAAAGATAATCCTCTTTTTATCACTTCTTCTCTCCTTCCAAAATGATAAAACATCATTCCAAAAATTTAATCTATCGTATCATCATAAAGCTCAAGTTCTTTATCTTCTTCATGCTTTGGCGTAGCATGACTTCTAATAGTCTCCTTGATCTTACTCTTTACGCGCTTTTTTGCCTTTTTCTTTATGATATGGATAATTATGCCAATAATAACAGGAGCAAGAACTATCGCTCCTACCTTAATTCCAAGTTTTATCTTAAGCCACATGAGCTCTTTCTTTTTCTTTTCGATGGCTTTGCTGATTTTTCCCATGAAACACCTCCATCTGCACATCAAGATTCCCAGAGCTTACCAGATTCATGTTATCTGCTATTTTTCTGGCAGGTTCCGAAATATTCTTTTCCAAAATATCGGACAGTCCCCAGAAAAGAAGGTAGGTCACAATTATGCTGGCCATGGTGATTAACGTAACCTTAACCAATCTTTGCTCTTCCTATATTCTTATGTCTGGGGCAATAGTTTTCCAAGGCAGTCCGAAAGTACTTCTGCCGCTATACGATGTCCTTCCGGATCCGGATGAAGCCTTGCACTTACGTGAATACCTGTACAATCCGGGAGATGTAGATATACAACGTTATCATCATTTTCTGCATTAAATGTATCTATGATCTCAGATACATACTCTTCCATATCATTTCCCAGCATTCCATATGCCCAGATGATCTTGGATTTAGGATTATTTTTCCTTACAGCTTTAAGGAAATCGATTCCGCAGGTTCTAAAATTCTGCAGGAATTCATCTTCGCTCCATTTGTCCAGCTTCATTGCACTACTGTCATTCGTGCCGAGGTTGATGATAACGGCATCCTTCTCATTATCTGTAAAGTTCCAACTATCCATGCATCCCAGCTTTTTGGCATCTTCAGCTATCTGCGCAGCACATACATAGGGATATACCTTCGGAAGTGAGCACTCGGTACTACCATCCCAGGAAGCAAACAGGCCCTGTCCGCTCTGACTTAGAATGCTGTAATTCGCATCAAGCATTTTTGCAGTCATATATGCATAGGTGTTTACACTGTCAAACACCGTGGGAATCCATTCTTCACGCGTAAGAGCAAACGCACCCTCGCCTGATGTAATGCTGTCACCCACAAATTCAAGGTTGTACTTTCTCTTCGTCACCGGAAGGAACTCCCCGTCAGTGTCAAAAGAGAATATTTTGATCACAGAGGCACACTCCTCCATCATGGACTGAGTGCTTCTCGCGATCCTGACATTAGTAGCATGAGCCTTATCAAAGCCGCGCATTATCTGATATCTGTGCCTGCCCTCCATCAAGGGGAAATGCATTATTCGCGCATCATCAATAAAAACATCCAGCCACAACTCAAGCGTTCCAAAAGTAGCCTCTATATCTGCATACAAATATCCGGCCTTTACATTTACTTCTATTCCGCTTCCGGTCCAGAACAATGCCGTACAATCATCTAATGAAGAACATCTTCCCCATATACGCTTATTTTCTATTTCTGATAATTTATATTCCATTTTCCATATCCTCCAAAAAACATCAGTTACTTTAAAATTGTAATTCTGAGTACCATATATAGCAAGAAGTATGCGCAAAATATCACGTTTATATATATCAAAAAACAATTTGAATACATTTTGGGTCAAAGAATGTTATAATGATTGCCCGAGGGGAAAAGTTTTAAGGGGCAGTTTCCTTGGAAATTGCAAGAATCTGAAGTATGTGGACGGTCCCGCTAAAACAAACCGCAAATTCTATTATAATGCGGATACTAAATCAAAATATCAGATTGGAAAAGTAGCACTAGACGATAACAAGGATGGCAAACCTGACTCAGGTGCACGCTACGATTACTTTTTGCAAGAGTCAACAATCCACCGATACCTCTTCGTGGACCACATTGATAAATCAGAAAAGGATAAAGATCCTGAAAAAGACCCTGATCCCGTAGACGGTTCCGATGAGGAAAACTCTCCTTCTGCAAGGGTTGATAATCCTTCTGCAGATGGCCAGTCTCTTCTTCCCATGACTGTCACTATTAACGGTGTTACCTATTATAAGGAGCTTACCATCACTATAAGGCATATTTTGTTTCTTAAAGCCGATACTCCTTCGACTTCAGAAGCGTATACATCCCATCAAACACTTCCTCGCAGATTCTTATCTCCAGCTCCTGTCTATGCGCAAAATGATTGATTAGGCTCTCATAGCCCGACACTCCCTTTTCCTTTGCATAAGGAGAATTGTCAAAATATCCCATCATCAGCGGAAACCACATCTCGTTGCCTTTATCATCCGACCTTTCTTTCCTTATTATGTCGATATTAGATGAAATGTCGTCGCTCTGAAGATACATTATTCTGTACTCTTTTCCGGAAAGCGCATCTCTTACATCCTTATAAAAATCGACAATCTGTTGATCACTTGCTTTTTGGAACAAGATCATATCCTCAACAATGTTTTGAAAAATGGAACACTCAAAGATATTCTTATCTCCGTTCCAATTGCGAAGCCTTCTTAGAATAATCTCCTTAAAAGCTTCCTGCTCAAGATTCCCATTATAGATTTCATATTTCTCAAGATCCTTATGAAATCCCGGAATGTCTGTAAGAATTCTCGTGTAGCAGATAATCATGTGATCATCTTCTTCAAAGCTTTTCTCTTTTATCTCATCCCTGATGGCATCATATTTTTCAAGAATCTCGCTATAAGTCTCCCTATTAACATAAGCGCACCACGCAAGCTCCACAGGCGAATAATCACCTTCGCATATATCTTTATAATCCGGATATTTTTCCGACAGACATCTTACAAGTGTACTCTTCCCGCTTCCCTGAAGTCCTTCTACAAAATAGTTCATTCAAACTTCCTTTCTAACCTGTTTCCTGTAATTATAAATAATCCCACCTTCAATGCTCTCATGGCTAAGCCATTCAAAGCCTCTTGATGTCAGCTCACTGTCCGGTCCGGTGCGCTTAAACTCATCATCTCCGTTGCAGATAACAAGCCATCCGCCATCCTTTGTGATACGTGTAATCTCAGCAATCTCTTCCTCATAAAAATCGCCAATTACGTGTCCGCTCAGAACAACATCAAAGGTGTCATTTTCATGAGGTAGGCTCAAAACCTCTCCATCCAGTTTTTTAACATTATTCTCAAGAATCAGATCATCAAAACCTGCAGATCAGATTCACTGAATCAGGTAGATCCTCATCTATAAATCCGGAGTCGACAAACCCGCACTTTTCATAGACTCGAAGTGCAGGCGCATCTTCCTTGTCCACACACACCTCTACATGATCATAGTGATGCTCCTTCTTCAGCTCATCCAAAATAAGCATAAGTGCCCGGGTTCCGTAGCCTTTTCCCTGATATCTTTTATCAATCATGAACTGCTGCAAATCATACCCAAGAGGTTCATCCGTAAACTCCCGGACAAGAGCCACACCTATAACCTTGTCAGAATTCACTTTGTCATTCTCACTTCCAAGCGAATTATCACTTTCAAGACTATCCGACTCTCCATTCTTTATTCTTGTTTTTCTAAGCGCCTGGCAAAAATCTGTATTCACTTCATTTTCGCTGACACCTACCAATAATTGTATGGAGACCTGGGGTGTGGATAAAAAAGAAAAACCGTGACTAATAAGCCACGGTTAAAAGACTGCTTTTAAAAATCCAAAATCAGAAAGCACAAACCGAGGTCATCATACTGTATTCATTTGCATTTCTCTTTGTCATTATGAACATACTGATTACCTCGCTTTCTTTTAGATTTGTAACACAAAATTAAAGTTATCAAATTTCCGATAATAAGTCAACTCTGAAATTACTTGAATTTAGCCTTCTTTGATGCGCCGGCCTTTTTCAGCATACTCTTATAGGAAGATCTCTTGCTCTTTGGAAGAGAGAACTTTACCTTCTTGGGAGTAGCCTTAAATGCATCATAACCCACACGCTTAAGCTTAGTGCTCTTTATTGAAAATGATTTAAGAGATGTGCAGTTCATAAAGGCAAGCTGCTCGATATACTCAACTTTTGATGATATCTTTACGGTTGCAAGATTTGCACAATCTCTGAAAGCGCTGTCTTCAATACTTGTTACTGACTTAGGAAGACTTATGCTTTTTATACCTGAAAAAGCAAAGGCAGAACTACCGATTTTGGTCACACCATTAGGTATCTCTACTGTATCAAGATTTTTACATCTGCTAAAGGTACCGCTCATTATTCTTCTCACTTTAGAAGGAACCTTTAATGTTGTGATGCCTGATCCGGAAAAAGCAGAGTTTCCAATATAATAAATCCCGTCAGGAATATTTATATTTGTAAGAGATGTACAGTCATAGAAAGCATATGCATCAATATACTTTGTTGAGTTTGGAAGTACTACTGTCTGAACGCTGCCTGCATACTGACAACCATATATCCTCTCTATACCCTCTGAATATATTACCTTCTTAACATTTTTCTTATCCTTAAAAAGATTGTAAGCGATAGGCTGGCTCATATCTTCATAGAGATGAAGCTGTCTGCCGTTGTATGTAATTGTTTTAGGAATAGTAATCGTAGCAGCATTAGAGCGAAGCTTAGAGATTGTAAATGCATTGCTGTCCGGATATACATAGTACTCAAATACAGAATCCTTATATGAAAGCAGGAACTCAGCCTTTGCTTCTATCCTTCCCGGTCCTGCTATAAAAAATAAAATACACGCAAGTGCGCCAAGAATGCCTAAACTATATTTCTTCATTTTGTTTTTCATTTGTTTCCCTTTCAATATTAGTCGTTACGCCAGATTTTGGACCCTTTTTTAGTTACTTCCCACACAACAATATTATGGGCGGTATATGTAGTACCGTTCTTTTTGTACTTGGGTCTGATGGAAACGTAGTATGTCTTATTTTTCTTTATCTTTTTCTTGTGGCACTTCTTTATGGTGACTGAATCATTTTTACCCTTAACGGTAGCAGCCTTCTCATAGCCACTTGTTCTGTTTTCGGAAATATAAATATCATAGCCTGTGGCGCCATCTACCTTATACCAGGATAAAGAAAGCTTTCCGTTTTTGAGTGTGCACGCTCTTTTCTTGGCCCCACGTACAATATCGGGCTGATCAATAATATAAGTGGTAACACTCTCACCGTAATAATCCTTTAAGTTAATTTCAGCTACAGGTGTAAGAACCAGCTTCTTAACACTGGGGAAATCCTTATATTTTGTATAAAAATCAACAGTACCCGCATAGGTGTTATTGCCCACTCTACCCTTGTCAACAAGCTCATCCTCGGCGTTGTAAAGTGAATACTTATATTCGTTGACACCGGATCTGTAATCCACCTTTAAAGTAGTACTTATAGTACTGTATGCATAAGCCTTTACTCCTGTTGGCTTATCCGGCAGAGTAGTTATCATATGTCTGAATGTATCATGTTTGTAGTCGTTATATCCAAAACATATATAATAACTCGTTCCCGGCTTAAGATTATTGAAAGTATAAGTATTGCCTGAAAGCTTGCAGGAAATACCATTCTTACTATTAGCCTGCGCATTGGCTGCATCAGCTGCTTTAATAGTCTCCATACCTTTGGTAATCTCACAGATACCGTAGCGGATCGTTTTTACTTTTTTTACCAAATTCGGGTGTAACTCAACAGTGACAGAAGTCATAGTCTGATCTATTTGCGCTATGTCATCCACTCCAATAGCCGCTTCAGACTTAAAGTTTGTGGTCATGAAGACCATGATGATTCCGATGACCATCACGATACGTGAGAGCACAGGAATAATTTTAGAAAATTTCCCCATTTCTTTCTTCTCCTCCTTTTAAGACATCGCCTGATGTATGTTTGTCCCCTCAATCTTTTCATTATACTTTAATTACTTTGATAAAAAAATAGCTTTTTGCATTTCAACACTATGGGTATTCCCGATAGCACCGTCTGGCCTCTATGTAGGGGCTCCCTTGCTGGGCCCTAAACATCATAATAAATAAACTCCTAAAAAATCCTCCCGGAAATGTATGCATTCCGGGAGGATTTTAGGAGTTTATCTATGAGAAGATGCCTTATCTTTTCATGCTATCTGAATATGCTTCTTTTCAGGAAGCTTAGGCTGTTCCTTTTTAGGAATCATCAAAGTGAGAACTCCGTGTTTGAAGGATGCCTTTACATCATCTTCTGTGATCTGCTCTCCAACATAGAAGCTACGCTGCATGGATCCTGAGTACCGCTCCTGCCTTATTAGTCTGCCCTTCTTATCACTCTTATCATTGTTCATGTCCTTTGAAGCGCTGATAGTAAGATATCCATCATTTAATTCAAGGCTGATATCCTCTTTGGCAAAACCAGGAAGGTCAATGCTTACTTCATACTGATTGTCCTCTTCCTTAACATCAGTCTTCATCAGCCTGTCGGCATGTCTTCCATAGAGCTTACGCTCCATGTTATTCAGTTCTCTGAAATCAGGGAAATTAAAAAGATTGTCAAATAGATTTTCTTCAAAAATACTTGGTGCTAACATAGTTTTTTCCTCCTTTGCATCAAAAACATTTATTTTTGAGCATTGGGACGGAGGGAGGGAGCCACCTCAGCAAAGCTGTTTCTAATGTGGCGACCGATATGTCGCCGACCATCGGGAGGGGGCGATTCCACTCTTTGGATCATTGGAATTCATAAGTCCTAACGGTCTTCTCTGTTCCTTTGTTCTATATATGGTATAACACCAAATTAGCACTCTGTCAAGTAGAGTGCTAATTATTTTTTAGTTGTTTAACCCCTCCCAAAAATTAGCTACTTTTTCTGCAGCTTCTCTTCCTTTTTGTTCCCAATCTGTAGATATCAGCCTTCTTAATCCTGAATTAAAGGATTTGAAAACATTGCTACATCAACAACTTTTCTGTTGTAATCCTTCTCATAGAACTGAATACGATCTGATAATGTGTAGCCCTTATCTGTGCTGTAATCATATCCTGCATCGATGATGTTGCCTGTTGAATCAAGAAGAAGCGCTGTTACATATCCGGGCATCATGTAGTCATCTGACTTAACAGTATAGTCCACTTTGTAGTATCCATCACTATCTGTTGAGAGGTACCAGTCACCTTCCCAGTATGTGCTTGTTTCGTATACATTCGGAAGTTCAATGCTGTCCCAGTAGATTTCGCCGGTAGGTGTGTTGTCACAATATACTGACTGTACTATTGTATTGCCGGGTCTTATAGCTGCCTCATAGAAAGATATATCAGCAACTTCCTGTCCGCTCTTACCCTTAGCATAGCCTTTTGCTGAGAAGGTTACATCCTCATCATAAATATTTGTAATACCTATTAAAAGATAAGGAGAGTCACTATGCTTATAAGAAGCTACAGAAATAACGATTCCTTCCATATCCTTGGGTGAGTACTGTACGTCCCAGTTAACCTTATTGTAGTCGGTATCCAGTTTGCTCATAATTGATTCCTGCTCCGATGTGAGATATGAGCTCTTGGATACAGTCTCCTTTTCCTTTGTAAGTAAAGTCTTATTACCGGAAGTTGACTTCTTCTCAGTTGATGTGCTGCTTCCTGTAGTTGTTCTGCTCTGAGTAGTTGTTTTGCTCTGTTCCTGTGACTTAGACGGATTGTAGAAACCTGCTGCAGATACATTAACACTGCTTGTTGCTACACTGAAAATTGTAGCTGCCATACAAATAACACCCATAACCTTTGAATACACTCTTTTCATACCTTTTTTCCTCTTTTCTTTATCATTTTTTAATTTTTATATTTCGCTGTTTTATTTGCGCCTTTACCTTATATACAGGCGGGGGAGGAAAAATGTTGCAAAGATTTAAAAATATTTTTAAAAAATTTTTTTCTCGGATAATTTTTCTTTTTATAAATGAGAGAGCTTTTCCGTGGTAAGCGGTGTTATATGAGCACATAGAAAGAATCACCTGTGTCACAATGGCCACGGTGATTCTTTTATTTATAAGATCATTTGGATTTCTGTTGCACCAAGACTTTTGAGATCTTTTTCACTTCCATCTTTTTTGAATCCATATTTCTCGTAAAAACGTATGGCTCTGGGGTTATCTTTTAGAACCCAAAGTTCTTTATGAGAATAATTTTTTAGTTTTTCTAAACCAACATCCCTCAAAGTTTCTTATCTTCAAAAACGAAAATATCTTACTTGTGCAAGTTGTACCGCATCATCAATCATTTCATTGCCTGCACGATCAGAATACTTAAGGTAATCTTTTACCCTATCAGCAGCTACCAGCTCTCTCCCATACACTTTTCCTGTAGCCGGATCAATATGACTCTCATAAATATCTTTTATCTTCGCTATCATTCTTACCTGAGCATACTTATCCGAATTATCCTCCACCAATAAATACCCGAGATAATGGATATCTTCCAGTTCAATATTTAATTCTTCAATATATTCCCGTTTCAATGTCTCTTCAAAAGTTTCAGCATTTTCAGGCTTTCCACCGGTCAATTTGTATTTTCCGTCCTCAATCCTCAAGACAACCAGGTTATCTGCTGAAAATACTACTCCATAAACCTGTTTTACCGGTAACTGGTCAGGAACAGAATCCTTAAACCATGTAAAGTCAGCCATAATGCAATCCCCATAGTATGATTTCCATATTAAGAAAAAGACGGCAAGTTAAGATACTCTACGATAGGTTCTATGTACTTTACATCAGAGATGTCGTAGGATGAAGCACATTTCTCGGCCATTCCCTTTTCTTTTTCAGTAGCATTTTTCTTGTTCTTTAGGACTGATACAAACATCTTCATGGCAAGCTTGTATTGGGGCTTCATTTTTTCATAGTTAAAGCCTCCCTGACAATAGAATACTCTAATATACTTCTTCTGCTCATCTGTAAGAACATTCTGAAGAAAAACCTCTACATCCGGATTGTCATTAGGACTGCCACCCACGCAGAACATAGCCAGGCGCTTGTTCTTCCAGTTAACAGCTTTTTCAAGAAACCACTTACATTTTACAATATTTCCTGCCATTGCCCAACCGCCGTAGCAGATTGCATCATATTTCTCAAAAAAATCTGCACTCTTCTTCTGCGCATCCTTAAGTTCAAGCAGATCTCCGCTCATTCTCTCTGCAAGCCACTCTGCGTATCTCTTGGTAAAACCTGTCTGTGATGTGTAAATGATCAGTGTTTTCATAATTCGCTCAAGTTCCTTTCCATTTTCATGATAGTTTGTATGGCAGTCTGCAGGCTCTTTTCATCAATCCCATCAAAAATGCGTCCAATGACGTACTGGCTCTGCTGACCGTTGTTATCGTTCTGTTCCAGAAAAGTCCTGCATTTATCTGTGACAAAAATCCGCTGCTTTCGCTTGTCTTTTTCATCGGGAACAGTTGTGACAAAGCCTTTTTTCTCAAGCTTCAGCAGAATCTGCTTCACATTCTGATGAGAGCTGCCCATTACTTCCGAAAGCTCATTCAGTGTCGGAGGTTCCTTGCAAAGGTTGATACAAATTATGGCAAAGAACTGTTTCCAGGTAATTTCCTTGAAATATGCATCAGCTGCAGCCTGATATCTGTTATCAAACGCGCTGAGTAATCCCAGCAAAAAAGGCTGTGGAGGCATATCTCCAAAATTTACTTTTTCGATATTCATCACTTCATCGTAGTTCATATGAGCTCCTTTTAATAATATGTAATATATTACCTATATAAACAATGTAATATATTACATATTATTTGTCAACTCATTATGCACAAAAAGCTCCGGCATTTTTACCGAAGCTTTGAAATAATCTTCAAATTGTTTTTTTTGCAAATCACGTTTCTCCCATCATGACACCAAACGACACGGCAAGGGCTTCCAGGGACTCCTTGACAGATATTTTAAATAAATCGATATTATAAAATAAGTGAGAGAAACTGTCGCATTAGTTTATAGCGCGGCAATTTTTTCATGAATATAATAATCGACTTGTGATATAATGATTGACTATGAGGGAGCCTGCCATAGTGCAGAATAGAAAAATTAGGGGAAATGAAAATGAAAAAAATCTTGGGGAATCTTTTACTCTTTATCACATCACTTATGTGTGTGATAGTCTTATTTGGATGTGTATCCATAAATTCGAAAGCAGCAAGGAAAGTACAGCCTGTTAAGGATCTAAAATTAATCGATGATAGATATCATTTCAAAACGGTTACAGATGGATTTTACTTCTTTTTTGTATGCTATGAAAATGAAGATGGGGAAATAAAATGTCTTGATCGATGTACTATTGGGACACTTAAAAAAAATAAAACAATAGATAGTGCTGATTTGAATTTGTTCTATAAGTATGACAAGCTTGGGAAGATCATATTTTATGTTGTTGGAAGTGATGAGGAAAAAAATACATTTAATAGGGATGAGTATCTTAAAACTTCAGAATATGCTGTATCAAGTTACCAGACAACTGTAAAAGAAAGAATGCCACAGCCTACCGGAATCACAACTAAAATAGATGAGAAAGATGGAAAAAAATGTTGGGTAGTAAGCTGGGCTGATGATGGATACGGACATGTTTTAAGATATTCCAATGTAAAAGATTATTATTTTACATCCAGTATGAATAAAAAAGTAAAGTTTAGAAAAATAGATTGGGATGTAGAAGAAGTTACTTTAAAAACTTCTTCATGTGATCTGAATAAATATGCTAATTCAGAGGTGGTCACAATTAAAAGACCTACCGAGGATTCAGATGATGAAACATCAAAAAATATTCCTGCAGATGAAAATGCTAATACAAAAGATAAAGTAGATGCGGTAAGTAAGCTGCCTATGACAGTAACTATTGATGATATAACTTATGACATCGATGTTAATGGCAATGCCTGCGCAACAAAAATCGCATCAAAAAAGAAAGCTGTTCTGGATGTTGTTACAGTGGATGGTACAACTTATCCTGTCACATCTATAGCTAAAAATGCCTGCAAAAACAATAAGAAAATAAAATCTGTGAAGATTGGCAGTAATGTTACTTCTATAGGAAAAAATGCCTTTAAAGGTTGTAAGAAACTTAAAAAGGTTACCATAAAAGCGAATAAATCCCTGAAAATAGGCAAGGGTGCTTTCAAGAAGATTAACAAAGACGCTAAGATCAAGATTAAAGGTGTAAAAGGTAGTAAAAAGAAAAAGCTTATAAAAGCAATAAGTAATCATTAAGGGGAAAGTTTTTTATGTTAATTATTTACGGATCAAGGACGATAATCAAGAACTATAAAAAGGATGTTTTTCTAAATTGCCCTTACTGCGGAAGACAGGGGAATTTCAGACTGATGAAGTCTCGTAGGGCGTTTACTCTATTTTTCATACCTACCTTCATTAGATGGAATTACCATTATTATTTAGAGGATAGAAACTGCGGTGCTTTATTTGAAATCAGCAAGGAAATGGGTAAGGATATCGCAAAGGGCAGACAGATAGATATCTGGCCGCAGCAGATGAAGCTTGTTCAGGTTAAGAAGCCAGGAACAGCCTACGTTTATGGCACAGCAAATAAGAAGATCTGCAGTAGATGTGGAACACAGGCACCTTCTCAGAATATATTCTGCACTAAGTGTGGGATGAAATTTACTGCATAATAATTATTTTAATATTACCGCTAAAACGATATAGTTTTGTTTCATCACTGAAATCCTTAAGGTCAGTCATTTACCTTATTATAGATGTTTTTAAGAGGCTGTGTTTTGCTTAGATAAAATTTCACATTTTTTACACAGGTTAGCCACTTTTTCTTACGATTTTATCGTTATCATATAACCATCAAAAAGATAAAACCTTTTGAAACTCCCTCATAAGAACACAAAAACTTTTCTTCAACGCATAAAGCTGGCGACTCCGTGACAAGGCGCCAGCTTTCCTCATTCTATAGTCATCTTTCCTCTGATTATAACTTAAATGAAATAGTAAATTCCAGTTTCAGAAATTATCGATAAAATGCGGATTTAAATTCCGCTTAGGCACCTTAACAACTTCATATTTTTGCCATATAATGAGCCCATAAGCACCCAGATATTTAGTTATTTGCATCCGAAGTCGCTACTATTTCCAATAGATATCAAAATACTGCTGTGGACCTTCAAAATAATGCGTCCATCGTTATCACATTATCAAAAAAAGTGCTATATTCATTATATTTGAGTCCATAGGTCGTTATCAGTGTATTGTGTATCACTTTACAGGATTTAATCTCTTTTTCTAATAAGCCTTCTCTTCCTTATGACCTAACCCCTCGGTTTTATCATATTTCCAAGCATTTCAAGCGCCTTTTTGTAGGATTCTGCCATGGCACCGGGGCTTTTTACTTCAAATCCAAGTCCTGTCAAAGTCTCAGTTTCGCTGATCTCTGCCATAATTATTGTCTCGTTTTCTGCTAAGTGATGCATTTTGCAGTAGTTTACGACATCGTCCAAAAAGCTTACTCCGTCTGCTCTGTCCATGGTCTCTTCAAACAGCTCACCATGCTCATTCAGCAAGCTTATATCATTTTCAGACTCTATCACTATGACAACCTTCGAATGATATCTTTCCCTGAACATCTTTATCTGTTTGGTCAGGATATCCCTGTCAGCATCCCCATAGCATACAATTATGTTTGTGTACTTATTTCCGTTCATCTTAATATATATCTACCTATAATTATTACTGAAAATCTGCCGTACCCTGATGGATATGATTTTCCCTGCCTCTCTAACACATAAGCGAGGTTATGATACATCCGTTTTACCCAGTAAATATTTGTAAACGGGCACTACTTCAATTATATGGTCACCTTTAGTAATTGTTCGTTCTTCCTCATTGGTCACTATGATAAGGCGTTGTATACCTTCTGTCTTTTCAGCAAAAGATATGAGGCTTTTAGTTTCTCTGTCTTCTGCAGTCTCCAAACTATATGCAACCTGAATAGCACAGTTTTCTT